>DAITMD010000264.1:0-3609 GCA_036835345.1 Sandarakinorhabdus sp.
CGGCTGCCGCGGTTCACCAGATCGCCGGCGTGCAGCATGAACCGCGCATCGGGCGCCGCCTGAAAGGCGGCGCGGATGGTGCGTGACCACAGCGACAGCACGCCGTTTTGCGCGTCTCCCATGTAGATGAACCGGAACGGGCCGGATTTTGGCGCGGTGCGGCTCTGGAACCATTCGCTCCAGTGGCCGTCTGCCCCCATCACCCGGTAGGCATACAGCGTATCGGGCTTCAATCCATCGAAGCGCACGCTGTGATAGGCGACCGCCGGCAGCGTATCGTTGGCCGCAACCGGCAGCAGGCGGCCGTTGTTGATCGCCCTGCCAAGATCAACGCGCTGGGTGGTGGCGGCAACGCTGCGGGCCGCCAGATCAATCCGCGCATCCGGCGTGGCCAGCGCAATTTCGGCACGGGTCGTGGTGACATTTGCGGCGGTGCGCCAGGATACTGCCAGCGATTGCGATGGATCGGCTTCGAACGTTGCCACGATGCGGTCCGGCCATGCGCTGGCACCCTGCCATGGCGGCGGACCATGAGCATCGTCATGCGCGGCCACCGGCATGGCAAGCAGCAGTGCTGCCACGGCAGCAATTAAAATCCGCATCATGCCCCCTGCATGTTTGTTGATTAAGGGTGCCCGTAGCCATGATTCGTGACAGAGCAGCGACAGGAAAATTGCAACTTGATGGCACACCGCCCTGCGTGTCAAAATGGTGTTTCCATCAGGACGCAGTGGCTTGCAGCCGCCGCTGCCCGTCCAGCCGCAGCACCAGCGCGGCATGGCGCGGTGTGTCGGCCAGTTGCCAGCGGGTGAGGCGTTCATAATGGGCGCAGAAGCGGTTGATGGCGGCGGCGCTCATGCCCTGGGAGGCTTGCTTGCGGCCGGCCTGCCGGGCCAGCGCGCGTTCCTGCTCGGCGCGCCAGCGCGGCACGCTGTCCCAATCCGGCGCGGCCAGAAACGCCAGCCGGTCCAGCCGCGCCCACACCCGGCAATAGCTGCCGGCCAGCGCCGCATTTGCCGCGCGCCGCCAGATGCCGTGCGGGTCTTCGCCGGCTTCCAGCAGGTTGACAGGCGTGTTGAGCAGCGCCGCCGGCTGCGGGCGGGCGCCAACGCACCAGCCTTCCAGGATCAGGCAGGCCAGCGGCGGTGCGGCCACCCAATGCTGGGGTGCCATGCGATCATCGGCCAATTTGTCGAACTGTGGCAGCCGCAGGGCCTGGCCCGACCGCACCCGTGCCAGCGTATCGAGCAGCAGCGGGAGATCGTGGGTGCCGGGCACGCCGCGGGTGGCGAACAGCGGATGGATGCGGCAGGCCAGCGCCAGCCGGCGGGCGCGCGGCAGATAAAAATCATCCAGGCTGATGGCACGGGCCGGATGGCCGGCAGCATCAAGCCTTTCGGCCAGGCGGGCGGCCAGTGTGGATTTGCCCGAACCCTGCGCGCCGGCAAGGCCCAGGATCAGCGGGCGGCGCTGACTGATGGCTTGCAGGGCCAGTGTTTCCAGGCAGGTCAGCGCGTCCACTGGCGCGACCCTGCCCGGCTGCGGCGTTGCCGGCAAGGCCGGCGCGCCCTAGGATCGGGCAATGTTTGAACTGGATAGGCTGGCGCAGCCACTTCTGAGGCTTGGCAGTTTCAGCTTGTCGCTGGACCGGCTGCTGGCGGCCGGGTTTATCCTGGCGCTGGCGCTGGCGGTGATCTGGGCCATCCGGCAGTTGACCGCGCGCAGCCAGGCGCGGGTGGGGCCGGCGCGCGCGGCGGCCGTATATGTTGCCGGGCAGGTGGCCCGTTATGTGGTGGTGATCGGCGCCCTGGCCGGAGTGATTTCGGCGCTGGGGGTCGATCTTTCGGCGCTGTCGCTGTTTGCCGGGGCGCTGGGCGTGGGCGTGGGCCTGGGCCTGCAGGACGTGGTGAAGAATTTTGTCTATGGCCTGATCCTGCTGTTCGATGGCAGCATCGAAGTGGGGGATTTTGTCGAGCTGAACGATGGCACCCGCGGCCTGATTGTGGCCATCGGGCCGCGCGCCACCACGCTTAGAACCAACGACAATGTGGATGTGCTGGTGCCCAATGCCGACATGCTGGGCGGCAAGCTGACCAACTGGACCCGCAACAGGTCGGCGCGGCGCATCAGGGTGCCGTTCGGCGTGGCTTATGGCAGCGACAAGGACAAGGTGCGCGAGGCCGCGCTGGAAGCCGCCGAGGCGGTGCCGTTCACCGAGGCGAATGACAGTGATCGCCGGACGCAGGTGTGGCTGACCGGCTTTGGCGACTCGGCGCTCAATTTCGAACTGCTGGTGTGGCCTTCGCTGGATGCGGTGAAGCGGCCGGGCAGCATGATTGCCGCCTATAACTGGGCGCTGGATGATGCGCTGCGCCGCCACGGCATCGAAATTCCGTTTCCGCAGCAGGATGTTCACCTGCGCAGCTGGTTCGGCCACGAAGGGGAGGCCGGCGTGGCCGCCGCCGCCGGCCGCGCCGTGCCGCCAGCCGGGGCAGAGCGCGCGCCCGCGCCATCGGCCAATGATGCCGCCGATGATGTGCAGCGCGGCAGCCCCGGCCCGCCGGCCTGACTGCCAAAAAGTGCAATCGACGCGCGCTGCGGCGTTGCTAGGGTGCGGCCACAATCACCGGGAGAAACATGATGGCCGAAGCCTATATCATCGACGCCGTTCGCACGCCGCGCGGCATTGGCAAGGTTGGCAAGGGCAGCCTTGCCGATATGCACCCGCAGCATCTGGCCGCGGCCGTGCTGAAGGCGGTGGCGGCGCGCAATGATCTGGTGACGGCCGATGTGGACGATATCATCTGGTCCACCTCCACGCAGAAGGGCCGCCAGGGCGGCGATCTGGGCCGGATGGCGGCGCTGGATGCCGGTTATGATCTGAAGGCCAGCGGCATGACGCTGGACCGGTTCTGCGGCGGCGGCATCACCAGCGTCAATCTGGCGGCAGCGCAGATCATGAGCGGCATGGAGGATCTGCTGATCGCCGGCGGCACCGAGATGATGAGCTATACCGCCACCATGGCGCAGGAAGAACGCGCCGCCGGCCTGCCGCCGATGATGATGGGCAGCGGCAACGCCCGGCTGCAGGCGCATCACCCGCAAAGCCACCAGGGCGTGTGCGGCGACGCCATCGCCAGCATGGAGGGCATCAGCCGCGCCGATGTGGACGCGCTGGGCCTGGAAAGCCAGAAGCGCGCCGCCAGGGCCATTGCCGAGGGGGCGTTTGCGAAGAGCGTGATCCCGGTTTACCGCGAAGACGGCACGCTGGCGCTGGACCGAGAGGAGTTCCCGCGCCCGCAGACCACGATGGAGGGCCTCAGCCAATTGGAAGCCAGCTTTGCCAAGCTGGCCGATGTGCCGCTGGACGCGCAGGGCACCACGTTCCGCAAACTGATCAACGCGCGCTATCCTGATCTGAAGATCGAGCATGTTCACCATGCCGGCAATTCATCGGGCGTGGTGGACGGTGCCGCTGCCGTGCTGCTGGCCAGCAAGGCCTATGCCGACAAGCACGGTCTGAAGCCGCGCGCCCGGATCGTGGCGATGGCCAACATGGGCGATTGCCCGACGCTGATGCTCAACGCCCCGGTGCCGGCGGCAAGGAAG
>DAITMD010000265.1:0-3585 GCA_036835345.1 Sandarakinorhabdus sp.
GGTGAAATCATCGGCAGTGGCCACCACCGGCCGGCCATCGATACGGGCGTGGCCGAACAGGAAATTCGCCGGCTGAAACGCGGTGAGCGCGCCGGCAGCATCATACTGGCCAAAGCCGGCCGCCGCGCCGATCTCGTGAAAGCTGCCGGGATCAACCAGCGCCGCCAGCCGCTCACGCGCGTTCAGCTTGCCGTGGCTGCGCTGCCGGGCCAGCTTTTCGGGGCCGCCCATCTGCGCCGCCAGCGCCAGCCGCCTCTCCAGTTCCTCGATCTCGGCCTGCCAGCTCATGCGATTCCCCCGGAATAATTGTCCCGATGGTGGCAGGCGCAGTGCCGTGGGGGAAGCCCGGCGATCACGGCGGACGCAACCAGGGGCTGCCGAAGGTGATTCGTTTTTTGCGGTTCCGGCACGGCAATCAGGGCCAGATTGGCGGTCATTCGACGCATAAATGCCGGATTCGCCCGGCTACTCTTGCCTCTGGACGGCAAGATTGCCCCGAATCCGGCTGTTATGCCTTGTCTTGCTCCTCTCAAGCGTTGATAAGAGGGGTTGGATTATCAATGGTCCGCATGGGGTCGCGGCTATGCTGAGTGAAACGCTTCTTGATAAATCAGGCCACGCCGATGGTGTGCCGCTTGACTTTGGCCGAGTGCCACCGAACTGTGCTATAGTGGCAAGACGGTCAAATCTTGAAAGCCAGCGCAATCCGCGCGTGACGCTGTTGACCGAGGCCGAGCGGGACTGCCTGCGGCTGGTCTATCAGCACATGACCTCCAAGGATATCGCCCGGCATCTCGGTGTGTCCCCACACACCGTTGACATGCGGCTGCGCCAATCGATCCGCAAACTGGAAGTGTCCAGCCGCATCGAGGCGGCGCGCGCCCTGGTGACTGAAGAGGTTGCGCTGGGCATTGCAATTCCTCAGGAAATTGCAGCTGAAACCTATCAGCCCTTGATATACCAAGCACCGGAGATTGTTGAACCGGCGGAATCTGCGAACTTTGGGTCACCGGCCTCTCAGGGGGTTGGTGCAGCTTCCATCCGTTCCAGCGACCCCAAACTGCTAGAACATGGATCCCTCGCTAGGACGCTGCACCAGGCTCATGTCAGGCCGGTCTCTGATCCAGCGGGAGGCTCCCTCGCCCAGCCCGTAGCATCGGATGGCAATGTTGCCCAAGCGGCAGCGCTTGCAACGGACTGGCCGGGCATTGCAGCCCCCGACCCTGGCATTGATGCCCGGCCATTCCTGAACACGCGGCCGTACGGACAGCGAAACGATCTGGGCATTGGCCAGCGTCTTGGCTGGATGATGTTCATCGCGTTCGGTTCTGCCCTCACGTTCGGCGGTGTTCTGGCCGCGATGGCAGCATTGAAAACACTCATATAGACCTTCCGGAACCAGTTGCTTTGGCGTCCGGAAGGATGTCCAACCCAACTGGCTGCGCTTACCAGCCGCCAGTTCTTTTTCGCAAAAAAGGATTGAGCCATGCTGAAAGAACGTCGCCTCGCTGCCAACAAGATCGCTGAGCAGCTGTTTGCCGCCGAAGCCGCCATCGATGCCGCTGTTGCTGCCGTAGCGCAGCTCACCGCCGTCATGCCGCTGGCCCGCCAGGAAGCCCACCTCGCCGCCTGCATCGGGCAGGACGCGCTGATGGGCGCCATGCAGACCTGCCAGCAGCTTGTCGAAGCCCGCGGTCGCATCATCGCCACCCATGCCGCCCTGCGCGATGCGCAGCACAAGGTTGGCCTGGGCCAGGTGATGTTCAACGACTTCCATTGCCCGCCGCCGAGCGCCGAGCTTGAAGACGTTTCCGCCCCGCAGCGCCGTCATCTTACGGTTGCCGCCTGACGCCGCAAAAGACTGGCAGGGCGCTTCGTCCTGCTGTTCTTTGGCTATTGCGTAGAGGGGAAGTTAAATGGGCACTATTCTTGGAGCGTCATTCCTGTTCGCCGCTTGCTTCATGGCGTGGCGTTGGGGTGGCCGTGACGAACAATTCGCTGCGTTCGGTTTTGCCTTTGCAACGCTGGCATCCAACCTGGCCAACCAGAATCTCTATACCAGCCCCGAAATGGGCATTCTTGGTATTGATCTGATGGTGCTGGCGGGCCTTGTCGTGCTGGCGCTGAAATCGGATCGGTTCTGGCCAATGTATGCGGCTGCGTTCCAGTTCGTGGGCACGGTCGTTCACATGGCCAGCTTCACCAACCAGGGTGATTATGCCTGGGCTTATGCTGTGGGCCTGATCTTCTGGTCCTATGCGGTGATGCTGGCGATGATGGCAGGCACGTGGCTGGAAGGGCGTTGGCGGCGGGACAATCTGTTCGGCTGACGCTGCGCAGCGGCCATCGGACCCCAAAGCCGGCCGCTGACTTCTGACCCTGAATGCCGGGCCGACCTCCCCATGGTCGGCCCGGTCTCGGCCTGTCTGGGCTGCATCGCCCTGCGGCATGGCCGCCCTTGCCCGTGCCCGGCGCAGCGACTAACGCCTTGAGCCTGCCGGATCGCGGCTTGCGCGGTACGAACAAATATGGAACAGAACGTACATGCTGAACCATATCCAGGTGCGCGGCGCGCGGGAGCATAATCTGAAGGGGGTGGACGTCGATCTGCCCAAGAACGCGCTCACCGTGATCACCGGCCTGTCCGGCTCCGGCAAGTCCAGCCTGGCCTTTGATACCATCTATGCTGAAGGGCAGCGCCGCTACGTCGAGTCCCTCTCGGCCTATGCCCGGCAGTTTCTGGAGATGATGTCCAAGCCGGATGTGGACCATATCGAGGGCCTCTCGCCCGCCATCTCCATCGAACAGAAGACCACCAGCAAAAACCCGCGCTCCACCGTCGCCACCGTCACTGAAATCTATGATTATATGCGCCTGCTCTGGGCGCGGGTGGGCGTGCCCTACAGCCCCGCCACCGGCCTGCCGATCACTGCCCAAACCGTAAGCCAGATGGTGGACAGGGTGATGGCCCTGCCCGAAGGCACCCGCCTCTACCTGCTTGCCCCCATCGTGCGCGGCCGCAAGGGCGAATATCGCAAGGAACTCGCCGGCCTGCAGAAGGATGGCTACACCCGCGTCAAGATCAACGGCGAGTTTCATGCCATCGAGGACGCCCCGGCGCTCGACAAGAAATACAAGCACGACATCGATGTGGTGGTGGACCGGCTGGCAGTGAAGGAAGGCCTTGAATCCCGCCTGGCCGAAAGTTTCGAGACTGCGCTCAAGCTGGCCGAGGGGCTGGCCATCGTCGAGCTGGCCGACGCGCCGGCCGATGCGCCCGAAAGCGAACGCCGCATCCTCTTCTCCGAAAAATTCGCCTGCCCCGTCTCCGGCTTCACCATCTCCGAAATCGAGCCGCGGCTGTTCAGTTTCAACGCGCCGCAGGGCGCCTGCCCGGCCTGTGACGGCCTTGGCGAGAAACAGCATTTCGATCCCGATCTGATCGTGCCCAACCACGCCGTCACCATCGAAAAGGGCGCGGTGGCACCGTGGGCCAAATCCAATCCGCCCTCGCCCTATTATCTGCAGGTGCTGGCCAGCATCGGCCGCGCCTATGGCTTCACACTGAAGAACAAGTGGAGCGAC
>DAITMD010000266.1:0-3567 GCA_036835345.1 Sandarakinorhabdus sp.
ATCGAAGGCTTCCTGCCCAAACAGATGGACGAAGCCGAAGCGCTGGCGGCGATCAAGGCCGTGGTGGCGGAACTGGGCGCCACCAGCGTGAAGGACATGGGCCGGGTGATGGCCGCAGTGAAGGAACGCTTTGCCGGCCAGATGGACATGGGCCGGGCCAGCACACTGGTAAAAGGGGCGCTCGGCTGAGCCTCTCCCCCGCCTTTCTGGACGAATTGCGCGCCCGGGTGCCGGTATCGGCCGTGGTGGGCCGGCGGGTGAAGCTGGTGCGGGCCGGGCGCGAGATGAAGGGCTGCTGCCCGTTCCACAACGAAAAGACCCCCAGCTTTTATGTGAACGACGACAAGGGTTTCTACCATTGCTTCGGCTGCGGCGCGCACGGCGATGTCATCCGCTTCATGACCGACAACATGGGCCTGCCGTTCATCGAAGCGGTGAAGCAACTGGCCGCCGAAGCCGGGCTGGAAGTGCCTGCCGCCTCGCCCGAAGCCAAGGCGCGGGCCGAAGTGGCCGACAGCCTGAGCGAACTCACCACCCGCGCCGCCGCCTGGTTTCAGGCGCAGCTGGCCGGCGAATCGGGGGCAGCGGCGCGGGCCTATCTGGAACGGCGCGGGGTGCAGCCGGCCATCGCCAGACTGTTCGGCCTGGGCCTGTCTCCGGACAGCCGCACGGCCCTTCGCAGCCATCTGAACGACGCAGCGGCGGACAGGCTGCTGGATGCCGGGCTGATCGGGCGCAGCGAGGATGGCGAGACGTTCGACCGCTTTCGCGGCCGGCTGATGTTCCCGATCCGGGATCGGCGCGGGCGGGTGGTCGGCTTTGGCGGCCGGGCGCTGGGCGATGTGCAGCCCAAATATCTGAACAGCGCCGATGGCCCGCTCTTCGACAAGGGCCGCCTGCTCTACAATCTTGATCTGGCCGGGCCGGCGGCGCGCAAGGCCGGGCGACTGATCGTGGTGGAAGGCTATATGGACGTGATCGGTCTGGCGCAGGCCGGGATCACCGAAGCCGCCGCGCCGCTGGGCACCGCGATGACCGAGACGCAGCTTGGCCTGGCATGGCGTCTGGTGGACGAGCCAACCCTGTGTTTCGATGGCGACGGGGCCGGGCAGCGCGCCGCGCTGCGCGCCGCGATGCGGGCGCTGCCGCTGCTGAAACCCGGCAAGTCGCTGCGGATCGCCGTGCTGCCCGCCGGGCAGGACCCGGATGACATCTGCCGCAGCGGCGGCGCGGCGGCGTTCGAAGCGGTGCTGGCGGCGGCTGTGCCATTGATCGATCATATCTGGGCGATGGAGATTGCCGGGCTGGAGACGGCCACCCCGGAACGCCGCGCGCAGGCCCGGCTGCGCCTGCGCGAAGCCGCCGCCAGCATCGCCGATCCCGATGTGCGCGGCCTGTATCAGGCAGAGTTCAGCCAGCGCTTCGAAGCTGCCTTCATGGCCCGCCCCGCCCGCGCCCCGTGGCAGCCAGGCGGGCAGCGGCGCAAGCCCGGCGAGCGCTGGCAGCCGCCGGTTCCAGCAGCCTCGCCCGCATTGAAGGCCCTGGCGGCCCAGTGGCGCGATCCGCTGCTGGGCGCGCTGCTGGCCGGGCTGCTGCTGCGCCCGGCGCTGGCCGATGCTCACGGCGATGCGCTGGCCCTGCTTCAGCCCGCCGATGCCGATGAAGCTGCCCTGCTGGCTGCCATATTGGAACGGGCCGCCGCGGCACCGGGCCTTGAAGCCGCCGCACTCGCTGCCCATCTGGAGCAGCAGGGTCTGGGCAGCGTGGCCGCGCGTTTGCGGCGCAGCAACGGCGCCAGGCTTTCGTTCACGCGGGCCGATGCGCCCGAGGCAGAGGTGCAGGCGGATTTTGCCTTGCTGCTGGGCCAGGCGACGGCACGCGCCGGACTGGTGCAGGCGCTGGCCGAAACCACATCGCGCTTCCAGCAGAGTCTGTCGGATGTCGATTACGAATTGCAGCAGGCACTGCGCGAACAGATTGCCGAACTGGATGCGGCAATCATCATGCTGGCGCAATCGCGCCGGGAAGGATAGAAGGCGTGTATAATATGCGAGCAGCCAAAACCTGCACCGCCCGGTTCACCTGACCGGACGGGCAGGTTTTTACGTGTTTGACGCGTTACAAGTCGCAATTCGGGGCCGGCGCGGAGCCGCCCCCAACCAAGGGACCTGATCCGGATGGCCAAAGCTGGTGCCAACGATACCGCCGAAATCAAGACCGATGGCGATGCGCCGCTGATCGATCTCAACGAAGCCTCCATCAAGAAGCTGATCGCGAAGGCGAAGAAGCGCGGCTATATCACCTACGATGAAATCAACGAGGCCCTGCCGCAGGACCAGATGACCTCCGAACAGATCGAGGACGTGATGTCCGCGATCAACGAGATGGGCATCAACGTCGTTGAAAACGAGGAATCGGCTGACGATGCCGATCCGGCCGAAGAAGCCGAGGACGAGCCGGAAGCCGTGGATGGCGATCTGGCCCCTGCCCCGGTGGCGGTGGTCAAGGCGCCGCTGGACCGCACCGACGATCCGGTGCGCATGTATCTGCGCGAAATGGGCGCGGTGGAACTGCTCAGCCGTGAAGGCGAGATTGCCATCGCCAAGCGCATCGAGGCTGGCCGCAACACCATGATCGCCGGCCTGTGCGAAAGCCCGATGACGTTCAGCGCCATCATCGATTGGTCGAACGCACTCAACGAAGGCCGCATGCAGCTGCGCGAAATCCTTGATCTGGAAGCCATGCTGGTCAAGGTGCCGACCGAGGACAGCGAGGAGGAAGGCGCGTCTTCCGATCTGCCGACCGTGCAGTTCAAGGAAGACGAGGAACCCGAAGCCGAAGCCGCACCGGCCGATGAAGAGGATGAATTCACCGAGCGCCGCACCCCGCAGCGCGCCGCCGAAACCGAAGACGAGGATGACGGCGCCCTGTCACTGGGCCAGATGGAAGAGCAGCTCAAACCCGCCGCGCTGGAAAAATTCGCTGAAATCACCGGCACCTACAAGAAGTTCCACAAGCTTCAGGAGGCGCGGCTGGCCTCGATGCATGTGGGCGGCGCGTTCGCGGCATCGGAGGAGAAGAAATATCAGAAGCTGCGTGAGGAACTGACCCGCGGCGTCCAGTCGATCCATTTCAACAACAACAAGATCGAACTGCTGGTCGAGGCGCTCTACACCCAGAACAAGCGGCTGATGGCGCAGGGCGGCATCATGCTGAAACTGGCCGACAAGCACCGCATCGCGCGCAAGAATTTTCTGGAGGAATATGTCGGCAACGAACTGGCCGATGGCTGGCTGGCCCGCGTGGCCGGGATCGACAAGAAATGGGCCGCCTTCGCCGATGCCGAGGCCGGCAGCGTGGAGCAGAACCGCCGCGAGCTGGCTGGCATTGCCGAAAACACCGGCGTTGAACTGGGCGAGTTCCGCCGCATCGTGAACATGGTGCAGAAGGGCGAACGCGAGGCCCGCATCGCCAAGAAGGAAATGGTGGAGGCCAATCTGCGCCTGGTCATCTCCATCGCCAAGAAATACACCAATCGCGGCCTGCAATTCCTTGATCTCATTCAGG
>DAITMD010000267.1:0-3503 GCA_036835345.1 Sandarakinorhabdus sp.
TGTGTTAGGCATGCCGCCAGCGTTCGTTCTGAGCCAGGATCAAACTCTCAAGTTCATGCAACCGGCCACTACGGGGAAAACCGTTGGCAACCGATTGTTGTTCAGGAGCTTATTCTGTCTGCACAACATCACTAACGAAACCGGCAAAAAGCCGGTGTGCTTGTGGTATTGAGACATATAAGCTTCGGTTTAACCACGGTATCTGGAACCTGAAATCCCAGACCGTGGACCGCCGCCCACATGTCCCTTCATTTAACCTACGATGAGAAAGAGCGACACCGGCCGTTCTCCTGTTTCACCAGGTTCCTGACCAGCATCATGTCCAAAGTCGGCGGCGAACGCTTGGTTCTGTGTTTCCACAGACGCTTGGGCTCGTCGTCGGCGACGGGGGCGGCTTATGGTCCGCTTGGGTAACCCCGTCAACAACTTTTTTACGCGGCTTCGGCGAACCGAAATCGGCAAAAATCCCGACACCGCAATGATTGTCTGCCCACTTTCTTGGTGGGTCAAGCGACCTTTGCTGTTGCTGTGGCGTTCACCGCGAAACCGAAGCGCCGCGTTGGCCGGGAGCGCTCCTCTATGGGCGGCGGCCGGGGGGCGCAAGCAGTTTTTTGCCGATGCGCGAAATTTTCTGTCCGCTCCTTGGACGATTTGTTCAACGTAACCAAAGTTCGCCCGCCAGGCCCGCCGGCATGAAGGCGAATCGTTCCAGCAGCTTGGCCATCGGATCCGGCAGCGGCGCCGATTCTGGCGCCGATCAGCTGGCGATATACTGCTTGAGCGATTCGGCTTCCGCCTCGGCATCCTCGATTCGCTGCTTCACCAGATCGCCAATGGAAACCAGGCCCAGCACGTCCCCGCCCTCCACCACCGGCAGGTGGCGGAAGCGCCTGTCGGTCATGATGGCCATCGCATCGCAGACGCTGATGTGCGGATCGGCCGTGATCACCGGCGCCGACATGATATCCTGCGCGGTTTCATCCAGGATGGCGTGTCCATGGGTGTGCAGGCAGCGCACGATATCGCGCTCGCTCACCAGCCCGGCGATGCTGCGGCCATCCATCACCAGCACGGCGCCGATCCGGTGGCGGTGCAGCAGGGACAATATCTCACGCACCGGCGCGCTGCGGCCCACGCTGACCAACGGCGGCTTGCCGGCGAGAATCGAAGCGATCATGATACAGCGCTCCTTCCAGGGTCGGGCCGAATGGCGCAGGGCGATGCGGCCGGGCGACAATGATGCGCCGATCAGGCAGGGAAGGCAAAGCCCAAGACTGTTTCCCAGCTTATGCAGGTTCAAATGCCGCCAGTTCCCACCAAAGCCTCCCCCTGGGCACCGCTGCGCCGCCTGATGCGGTGGTGCGCGGCGCTGAGCGTGCTGGCGGTCGCTGCGGCCTTTGGCTGGCTCTATGCCGACGGCGCGCCGATGCGCTGGGAACTGCTGCTGGCCGTGGCAGCCGGCGTGTCGGGCACCCTGCTGCTCACCGGGGCGCTGATGGGCCTGGTGTTCGTATCCAACCAGTCCGGCCACGACGCCAGCGTGGGCCACACCGATCAGGATGCCGATCCGAACAGTTGAGCCTTATTCGGCAGCGGGTTCCACGGCCTTGCGCGGCCGGCCGCGGCGGCGCGGTGCAGCATCGGCTTCGGCATCTGCCGGCGGCGGTTCAGGGGCAGCCGGCAATTCCGCAACGTCGGCAGGTGCGCTGCGGCGTGTGCTCAGCCGGCGGCCTTCGCCATCGCCGGCATCACGGGCCACTGGCGCCGAAACGGCAGGCGGCAGCGCCTGCAACAGCGATTCGCGATCATCACCGCCATCCTGATCGGCGCGCGGCGCCTCCGGCCGGCGATCGCGGCGATCACGCTGCCAATCGCGGCGGCTGTCGCCATCGCGCGGCCGCTCTTCACGGGGCCGGTCATCGCGGGCGCGGTCTTCACGGGGGCGCTGGTCGCGTTGGCGATCACGGCTGCGGTCATCACGGCTGCGGTCATCGCGCGCCCGCTCTTCGCGGTACCGCGGTTCGCGGCTGCGATCACCACCATCACCGCGATCATCGCGGTCTGCGCGATCGTCGCTGTCGCCGGAATCAATGCTGTCGTTGTCGCCGTCTTCGCCATCCATGGCATCATCATCAAAGCCGGTGTTGCCGCGGCGGCCTTCGCCCTGGCGGCCCTGATAATCGCCCAGCACGCGGAAATAATGTTCGGCATATTGCAGATAATATTCGGCCGTGACGCGATCACCGGCCTGCTGCGCATCACGGGCCAGGGCGCGATATTTTTCCAGCAACTGGGTGGCGTTGCCGCGCTGGCGATTGTCCAGACGGGCACCATAATTGTTGCCGCCGGCCATCTGCTGCGGGCGCGGGCCATTGTTGTTGCCGCCGCCACGCCGCCGCCGCTGGTTGTTCCTGATCAAATGCCTGATCCTTTTTGGTGGCAGGCATCGCCCGCCAATCGGCCGCTGTTCAAATGGGAAACCGCCCCGTTTGGGAACATACTCCCGTGCATCGCGCCAGTTTGAGGCAACCGCGCACCGGGCCGCTGCCCATGTGTGCTGCTGATCAAACCGCCCCTATGCCGGCGCTATCCCTGTTGTGTTGCCGGCTGTCGATGCGCGAGAGGCAGCCCGCCGCGTCCAGCGCAGGCCACCTCTTTCCGCCTTAGCTGGCTGTGCGCGTTCCGCCAAGCGAAAAACCACAATGCCCGCTGCGCATCAGCCCCGCTTTGGCGCCATCGTCGCCATCAGCGCAAAACACGCCTCCGGATCCTGCCGTTTCAGGCCCAGCAGCTGCATTTCCGGCGCGCCTTCCCGGCCCACGGCAATTTCCGATGCGCCCGCCGCGATGCCGGCGATGATCTGCTGCGCCGCCTCGTGGATGGAAATGCCGGCATCCACCGGATCATCCCCGGCCCCTTTCACGCTGCCGTCACCGCGCAGCGCGTTGGCGCCGATGCCGGTGGCCACAAACCCCGGCGTCAGCACATGCACCTTGATGCCGTGCTGCGCGGTTTCGGCGCGCAGCGCATCCGACCAGCCGACCAGCGCATGTTTGGCCGCGCAATAGCCGGTGCGCAGCGGCGAGCCAACCTTGCCGGCCACCGAGGCGTTGTTGACGATCCGGCCCGATCCGCGCGCCACCATCGCCGGCAGCACCAGCTGCGTGAGGCGCAGCGGCGCGAAGAAATCCACCTCCATCAGCGTGCGATAGACATCGAATTCGGTGTCCAGCGCCAGGCTGCGCTGCGAAATGCCGGCATTGTTGATCAGCCAGTCGATGCCGCCGGTTGCCGCCTGCACCCGTTCCGCGATGGCCGGCAGCGCTGCCAGATCGGTGGCCTCGAACGGCTCCACCATGCTGCCGGGGCAATCCCGCGCCACGTCATGCAGCGCGGCGCGGTTGCGGCCCGACAGCACCAGCCGCGCGCCTTCTGCTGCCAGCGCCAGCGCCAGCCCCTTGCCGATGCCGGCCGATGCGCCGGTGATCCAGATCGTCTGGCCG
>DAITMD010000268.1:0-3499 GCA_036835345.1 Sandarakinorhabdus sp.
CGCAGCGTGGACAGACCGACGCATTGTCTTCCCATTCCTTGGTATAGACCATGGCGCCGCAGTTCCGGCATTTGGTCCACAGATTGTCGGGCGTGTCGCGGCGGGCCAGAAAGCCGGTCAACTGCTGACGGGTGCGGGTAATCCAGCTCATTGCACCATCTCCTTGGCGGCATGATCCGTTCGCGCGCTGCGAACCGCCTGTGCCAGCGCCGCCACCTGAACGGCAACGCGGGCGGGAATATCGTTGGCGCGGGCTTCGGCGGCTGCGCCAATGGCATCAACGATGGCGCTGCCCACCACCACGGCATCGGCATGGGCGGCGATGGCGGCGGCCTGTTCGGGGGTGCGCACGCCAAAGCCCACCGCAATCGGCAGGCTGGTCGAGGCTTTCAGGCGGGCAACCGCATCGGCGATATCGGCCGCAGCCGCGCTGTTCGCCCCGGTAATGCCGGCCACCGCGACATAATAAAGGAACCCCGACGCGCCGTTCAGAACCGCCGGCAGGCGCTGCGCGTCGGTGGTGGGCGTGGCAAGCCGCACCAGATGCAGCCCCTGATCACCAAGCGCCGGCGCCAGTTCGCCGGCTTCTTCCGGCGGCAGATCGACCACGATGCAGCCATCGATGCCCGCCGCCTTGGCTTCGGCCGCAAAACGCGCCGGCCCAAAGGCGAGGATCGGATTGAAATAGCCCATCAGCACCACCGGCGTATCGGCATCGCGGCTGCGGAATTCGCGCACCATGGTCAGCAGCGCCCGCAATGTCGTGCCGCCGCCCAGGCTGCGCAGATTGCCGCGCTGAATGGCCGGGCCATCGGCCATCGGATCGGTGAACGGCATGCCCAGTTCGATGATGTCGGCCCCCGCGCCCGGCAGCGCCGCAAGAATGGCGGCACTGGTGGCGAGATCGGGATCGCCGGCCGTCACGAAGGTGACCAGCGCCGCGCGGCCCTCGGCAGCACAGGCAGCGAAACGGGCGGACAGACGGTCCATCACATCGTCACGCCCAGGGCAGCCGCCACGGTGAAGATATCCTTGTCACCGCGCCCGCACAGATTGACGATGATGATCTGCTCCGGGCCCATCGTCGGCGCGATGCGGGCCACTGCGGCCAGCGCGTGCGCCGGCTCCAGCGCCGGGATGATGCCCTCGGTGCGGCAGAGCAATTGAAAGCCCTCCAGCGCCTCGGCATCGGTGGCGCTCTGATACTCCACGCGGCCAATCGCGTGCAGCCAGGCATGTTCAGGGCCGATGCCGGGATAATCCAGCCCCGCCGAAATGCTGTGCGCCTCGGTAATCTGGCCGTCCTCATCCTGCAGCAGCATGGTCTTGTTGCCGTGCAGCACCCCGGCGCGGCCGCCGGCCAGTGAAGCGGCGTGTTCGTGGGTATTCAGGCCCTTCCCCGATGCCTCGATGCCGACAATGCGAACTTGCCTGTCGTCCAGGAACGGGTGGAACAGCCCGATCGCGTTCGATCCGCCGCCGATGGAGGCGATCAGCAGATCGGGCAGCCGGCCTTCGCGCGCCAGGATCTGTGCGCGGGCTTCCTTGCCGATCACCGTCTGGAAATCGCGCACCAGTTCAGGATAGGGGTGCGGCCCGGCGGCCGTGCCGATGATATAGAATGTGTCGTGCACGTTGGTTACCCAATCGCGCAGCGCTTCGTTCATGGCATCCTTCAGGGTTCGGGAGCCTGATTCCACCGCCTTCACCTCGGCGCCCAGCAATTTCATGCGGAACACGTTGGGTGCCTGCCGTTCGATATCGCGCGCGCCCATGTAGATGGTGCACGGCAGGCCGAAGCGCGCCGCCACCGTGGCTGTGGCCACGCCGTGCTGCCCGGCCCCGGTTTCGGCGATGATCCGCGTCTTGCCCATGCGGCGGGCCAGCAATATCTGCCCGATGCAATTGTTGATCTTGTGCGCGCCGGTGTGGTTGAGCTCGTCGCGCTTCAGATAGATTTTCGCGCCCTTCAGTTCATCCGTCAGCCGCTCGGCGAAATAGAGCGGGCTGGGGCGGCCGACATAATGGGTGAGCAGATCGTCAAGCTCGGCATGAAAAGCCGGATCCGCCTTGGCCTCGGCATAGGCGCGTTCCAGATCGAGGATCAGCGGCATCAGCGTTTCGGCGACATAACGCCCGCCAAACTCGCCAAAATGACCATTGGCATCAGGGCCGGCCCGCAGAGACGCAGCGATGTTCACGCGGCCCTCACGGCATCGGCAAAGGCCCTGATCTTCAACAGCGATTTCACCCCTGCACCTTCCTCGACACCCGATGATACGTCCACCAGCGCCGGCGCAACAATCCGGATCGCATCTGCGACATTGCCGGGGTTCAGCCCGCCGGCAAGCCCGAAGCGCCGTTGTGGACGCGATTCCACCAGCAGCCGCCAATCAAACGTCAGACCGTTGCCGCCGGGCAACGGCGCGTCGTTAGGCGCTTTGGCATCCAGGAGCAACAGGTCAGCCGGGCCAGCCGCCGCCTCCGCCGCCTTCAGATCGGCGCGCGTTTTCACCCCCGCCGCCAGCCAGACCGGCAGATCGTGCTGCGATTTCAATGCTATCACCCGCTGCGGGCTGGCGTCGTGCAGTTGCAGGATGGTGCAGCCCGCCGCGATCACCGCGGCGATCAGCGCATCATCGGGGCCAACCAGCACCGCCACGCGGCCGATGCCGGCCGGCACCCGCGCGATCAGCGGCGCGGCCGCCGCCGGATCGACATAGCGCGGGCTGGGCGCAAAGAAATTGAAGCCCAGGTGCGCCGCGCCGGCCGCCACCGACGCATCGACAGCCTCGGCGGTTTTCACGCCGCAGATCTTGAACGCCGTCGTCACAGGCTGGCGGCGATTGCTGCCGCCGCAGCCACCGGATCGGGCGCTGCGGTGATGGGGCGGCCGATCACCAGCACGCCGGCCCCTGCCGCCAGCGCCTCGGCCGGCGTCATCACCCGTTTCTGATCGCCCACGTCGCTGCCGGCCGGTCGCACGCCGGGCACCACGAACAGGCCCTGCGGCCACGCCGATTTCACTGCCGCCACCTCGTGCGGGGAACAGACGATTCCGTGCAGCCCGGCCGTGCGCGCCGCCCCGGCCAGCCGCTGCACCTGCGCTGCTGCCCCGTCCGGCACGCCCGCTGTCAGCAGATCGGCATCATCCAGGCTGGTGAGCACCGTGACCGCCACCAGCTGCGTGGCCGGCGGCGCGGCGGCGCGCGCTGCTGCCAGCATGGCGTGGCCGCCGGCAGCGTGGACGGTCAGGATCGCAGGCGCAAGCGTCGCCAGGCTGCCCACTGCGCCGGCCACCGTGCCCGGAATATCGTGCAGTTTCAGATCAAGGAACAATGGCAGCCGGCAATCCGCCATCACCGCCGCGATGCCGGCCGGGCCGTGCGCGCAGAAAAATTCCAGGCCCAGCTTCACGCCGCCAACATGCGGTGCCAGCGCCGCCGTCAGCGCGCGGGCCGTCGCCACGTCCGGCGTGTCGATCGCCACGAAAACCGGG
>DAITMD010000269.1:0-3490 GCA_036835345.1 Sandarakinorhabdus sp.
CGCCGTCCCCTGCCGGCCTTCCAGCCGCTCGATGGCCTGCGCCCGTTCCGGCGTAAGGCGTTTGGGCAGCGGGCCGCCCGGCCGATATTCGGTGAAGGCGCGCGGGGACAGGAAGGCCACCGATGGCCAGGCCATGCGCACCACCGATTGCAGCGATGCGACATAATAATCCGCCGTCCAGTCGATCAGCCGCCGCAGTGGTTCGGCCAGCGGCGGCACATCCAGCCGGGCGGCAACGGCGCGCAGGCGGCTGGCCGGCACTTCCGGGGCAGCGGCGGCATCCATGTCCCACACCACACCGGTGATGCGGCGCGGGCCAAGCGGGATTTCCACCGCATCGCCGGGCGCGACGATCATGCCGGCGGGCACGGCATAATCCAGCGCGCCCAGCCCGTGCTGGAAGGGGATCACGCGGACACGCTGGGGTGGCGGGGACTGGCTCACCATCCAACAGATAGGCAAGAGTGCCGCCCCATGCTAGGCGCGCCGCACATCAAAGAGGCCTGCCATGATCCCCCGCTACTCCCGCCCCGAAATGGTCCGCATCTGGGACGCCGAGGCGCGTTTCCGCATCTGGTTCGAGATCGAGGCGCACGCGACGCAGAAACTCGCCGATCTGGGCGTGGTGCCGCAAAGCGCCGCCAATGCGCTGTGGGACTGGTGGGCGACAGCGCCGGCCATCGACGTGGCGGCCATCGACGCGATTGAGGCGGTGACCAAACATGACGTGATCGCCTTCCTCGATTGGGTGGCCAGCCAGGTCGGCCCGGAAGCGCGCTTCATGCACCAGGGCATGACCAGCAGCGATGTGCTGGACACCTGCCTGGCGGTGCAGCTGGCGCGCGCCGCCGATATCCTGCTGGCCGATATGGATGCGCTGCTCGCCGCCATCAGGCGCCGCGCCATGGAGCACAAGTTCACGCCCACCATGGGCCGCAGCCACGGCATCCACGCCGAACCGACCAGCTTCGGCCTCAAGCTGGCGCAGGCCTATGCTGAATTTGATCGCTGCCGGGCGCGGCTGGTGGCGGCGCGGGCGGATGTGGCGACCTGTGCGATTTCCGGCGCGGTGGGCACCTTTGCCAATGTCGATCCGCGCGTGGAGGAATATGTCGCGCAGAAGCTGGGCCTGAGTGTCGAGCCGGTATCCACGCAGGTCATCCCGCGTGACCGGCACGCGATGTTCTTTGCCACGCTGGGCG
Source organism: Sandarakinorhabdus sp. (assembly GCA_036835345.1). GTDB lineage: Bacteria > Pseudomonadota > Alphaproteobacteria > Sphingomonadales > Sphingomonadaceae > Sandarakinorhabdus. The sequence goes on from DAITMD010000269.1 coordinate 1,203, forward strand.
TGATCGCCAGCAGCATCGAACGGCTGGCCACCGAAGTGCGGCACCTGCAGCGCACCGAAGTGTTGGAGGCGGAAGAATATTTCAGCCCCGGCCAGAAGGGTTCCAGCGCCATGCCGCACAAGCGCAACCCGGTGCTGACTGAAAATCTCACCGGCCTGGCCCGCATGGTGCGCTCGGCCGTTACCCCGGCGCTGGAGAATGTGGCGCTGTGGCACGAGCGCGACATCAGCCATAGCTCGGTGGAGCGCTATATCGGCCCGGATGCCACCATCACGCTGGATTTTGCGCTGGTGCGGCTGACCGGGGTGATCGACAAGCTGCTGGTCTATCCCGAACGGATGGAGAAAAACCTGAACCGGATGGGCGGCCTGATCCATTCACAGCGGGTGCTGCTGGCGCTCACGCAGGCCGGCCGCACCCGCGACGACGCCTATCGGCTGGTGCAGCGCAATGCCATGAAAGTGTGGGAGGCGGACGGCGCGCTCAACCTGCTCGATCTGCTCAAAGCCGACAGCGAAGTGACCGCCAGCCTGCCCGCGGCCGAGCTGGAGGGTCTGTTCGACCTTGGCTATCATTTCAAGCATGTCGATACGATCTTCGCCCGCGTGTTCGGCTGACACTGGTTTGCAATCTTTGGCCTGCACGTTAGGCTGAAGTGGCGAAAGCGGGAGTCGGGCATATGAGCATTTTCGGTCGCATCCGGGATTCGATCTTCGGCAAGAAGGAAGCGCCGGCGGCAAAAACTGCCGCGCCTGCTGCGCCCGCGCCGGCCGCTGCGGCCCCTGCGCCGCCCCCGCCGCCGCCAGAACCGGTCGATGTCGAAGCCGTGCTGCTGGCGCGCTGGGAGGGCAAGGGCAAGCCTAACCTCAACTGGCGCACCTCCATCGCCGATCTGATGCGGCTGCTCGATCTGGATCCCAGCCTGGCCAACCGCAAGGAACTGGCATCGGAACTGGGCTACACCGGCGCGCTGAATGGCAGCGCCGAAATGAACATCTGGCTTTACAAGCAGGTGATGAAGGCACTGGCCGCAAACGGCGGCAAGGTGCCGGCCTCGCTGGCGGATTGACCGGCGGGGCACGCGCCCCCTGTCATGCGCCCCCTGTCATGCAGCACACAGATGTGCCACCACTGCCGGCATGTCCGATCCGGAAAAAATCTGGCTGACCGCCGATGCGTTGTTGGCCGATTCCTATCAACTGGCGCGGCAGGTGCTAGAAAGCGGTTTCCGCCCGACGCATCTGGTCGGCATCTGGCGCGGCGGTGCGCCGGTGGGCATTGCGGTGCAGGAGTTCTTCGAGTTTCACGGGGTAAGCTGCGATCACATCGCAGTGCGCACCGCCAGCTATACCGGGATCGACCGGCAGGCGCGCGAGGTGCGGGTCTATGCGCTGGGCTATCTGATCGACACGCTGAATGTGGGTGATCGCCTGCTGGTGATCGACGATGTGTTCGACAGCGGCCGCAGCATCGAAGCGTTTCTGAAGGAATTGCGCGTCCGTTGCCGCGCCAACACCCCGGCCGATATCCGCATCGCCACCGTGTGGTGGAAGCCGGCGCGCAACCAGACCGCGCTCAAGCCGGATTATTTCATCCACCAAAGCAACGACTGGCTGGTGTTCCCACACGAGATTGACGGGCTGACCGAAGCGGAAATCCGCGCGCACAAGCCGGCCGCCGATGCGATACTGGCGCCGATCAAGGGGCTGGGCGCATGACCCCGGCAGCGCGCGCCGCCTTCATCGCCGGCCTGCCCAAGGCCGAACTGCACCTGCATATCGAAGGCAGCCTGGAACCCGAAATGCTGTTCGCGCTGGCCCGGCGCAACAGCGTGGCCCTGCCGTTCGCCAGCGTGGACGCCATCCGCGCCGCCTATGATTTCTCTAACCTGCAGGATTTCCTCGATATTTACTATCAGGGCATGGCGGTGCTGCGCACTGAACAGGATTTCTTCGAACTCACCGCCGCCTATCTGGCCCGGGCCGAGGCCGACACGGTGCGGCACGTGGAAATCTTCTTCGATCCGCAGGCCCACACGGCGCGCGGCGTGCCATTGGCCAATGTGATCGGCGGCATCGCCCGCGCGCTGGCCGAAGCGGAGGCGCGCGGGCTGACATCGCGGCTGATCCTGTGTTTCCTGCGCCATCTGTCTGAGGCGGAGGCGCAAGCGACGCTGGACGAGGCGCTGCCTTATCTGCCGCTGCTCCACGGGGCCGGTCTGGACAGCAGCGAGCTGGGCCACCCGCCGGAAAAATTCGCCCGCGTCTTTGCCCGCGCCCGCAGCCTGG
>DAITMD010000270.1:0-3472 GCA_036835345.1 Sandarakinorhabdus sp.
AATAAAGATCCTCGCGGAAGCGCCCGGCGGCGATTTCGGCGGCCAGATCGCGCGAGGTGGCCGAAATCACCCGCACGTCCACACGCACGGCGCGCGCGCCGCCCACGCGCTGAAACACCTGCTCGGTCAGCACCCGCAATATCTTGGCCTGCGTCGTCATCGGCATGTCGGCCACGTCATCCAGGAACAGGGTGCCGCCGTGCGCCTGTTCGAACAGGCCGGCGCGCACCGCTTCGCTGCCGGTTTCCGCGCCAAACAGCGCCTCCTCCACGGTTTCGGGCGTCATCCGCGCGGCCGAAACCACGATGAACGGCGCATCCACGCGCGTGCTCCACTGGTGCAGCAGCCGCGCCGCCACTTCCTTGCCGCTGCCGGCCGGGCCGGTGATCAGCACCCGGCTGCCGGTGGCCGCCACCCGGCGCAGCGTGGCGCGCACCTGATTGATGTGCGGCGACGTGCCGGTAAGCTCGACATCATAGCCAACCCGTTCCTTCAGTGCCTCATATTCGCGGCGCAGGCGTTCGGTTTCGGTGGCGCGGCGCACCACCAGCAGCATCTGTTCGGCCTGAAACGGCTTTTCGATATAGTCATAGGCGCCGCGCTTGATGGCGGCGACGGCGGTATCGAGATTGCCATGGCCGGAAATCACCACCACCGGCAGGCCGGGATCACGCAGCTTCATCACGTCCAGCAGTTCGATGCCGTCCATAGACGAGCCCTGCAGCCATACATCCAGGATCACCAGGCTGGGCCGGCGCTCGGCAATGGCGGCCAGCGCCGCTTCGGCATTGGCGGCAACGCGGGTTTCAAAGCCTTCATCGCCAAGGATGCCCGCCACCAGTTCGCGGATGTCGGCCTCATCATCGACGATCAATATGTCCAGGGCCACGGCGAAATCCTTCAGGCGGAAACAGCGGTAAGGGGCAGCGCCGGCTGCGCTTCGGCGGCCAGCACACGGCTGATACGGGCGATCACCAATGCGCCGGGGCCATCGGGCGGCGCGGCCGGATTGTCGGCCAGTTCCAGAGCGCCGCCATGATCCTCGACAATCTTGGCCGAAATCGCCAGCCCCAGCCCGGTGCCGCGCGCCCGCGTGGTGACATAGGGTTCCAGTAGCTGCGCCCGGTTTTCGGCCGGGAAGCCCAGGCCATTGTCGGCCACCGCAATCGCCAGCGCATCGGCTTCGGCCGTCACCGTAATGGCAATCCGGCCCAGCACGGCGGCAGTGCCATCGCGCGCCACCCGCGCCGCCACGCTTTCGGCCGCGTTCTTGATCAGGTTGGTCAGCGCCCGGCCCAGTTGCTGGCGATCGCACACCAGCAGCTGATCGGCCTCACCCGACAGGCTGAACTGGATATCGGGATAGGCGACTTCCTGCAGCACCAGCGCCTGCCGCAGCAGCCGGTCCAGATATTCCGGCGCGAACACCGGTTTGGGCAGGCGGGCGAATTCGCTGAACTCGTCCACCATCCGCCTGAGATCGCCCACCTGCCGCACGATGGTGCCGGTGAGCATGGTGAAGGTATCGCCATCATCGGCAATCTGCCGGCCGAACTTGCGCTGCAGGCGTTCGGCGGCGAGCTGAATCGGGGTGAGCGGATTCTTGATTTCATGCGCGATGCGGCGCGCCACATCGGCCCAGGCGGCGCGGCGCTGATCCGCCAGCTGCGCCGAAATATCATCGAAGGTCAGCACGAAACCATCGCCGCGCCCGCCCGCCGTATCGTCGGCGGCACCGATCCGCACCACCAGCGTCTGGGTTTCGGCCTCGCGCTGGATCCGCACCTGCCCGCCGGCCTCCCCGGTCTGCCGCGCCTGTTCCAGCAGCTCGGCCAGTTCCGGCGCCGCATCCTTCAGCTTGCGGCCGCGCAGCAGCCGGTGCGGCAGCGCCAGAAGCGCGGCGGCTGACGCATTGGCCACCCGGATTTCGCCATCCGGCGCAATCGACATCACCCCGGCCGACACCCCGGCCAGCACGGCTTCGGTAAAGCGCCGGCGGGTATCAAGCTCGTCATTGGCGCTCAGCAGTGCCGATTGCTGCGCCTTGAGCTGCCCGGTCATGCGGTTGAACGCACCGGCCAGCACGCCGATCTCGTCCATCTCGCCGCGCACCGGCACGCGCGCATCCAGATCACCCGCCCCCACCCGTTCGGCGGCGTTGGCCAGCATGGCAATGGGTTCCACCAACCGGTTGGCCAGCCACAGCGCATACCAGATGGCCACGATCAGCGTGAGCAGCGACACTGCCATCAGCACCAGATTGAAGCGCAGCTGCATGATGCGTCCGCGCTGCGCCAGTGCGCGATAATCGCCCAGCGCGCCGGCGGCCTGCCGGGCACGGTCCAGCACCGCCGGGTCCACCTTGCGGCTGACATAGAGGAACGTGCCGGGGCTGCCGGGGATGGCCACCGCCGAACCCACCCGGTCCTGCCCGGCGCCGATCACCGTGACCGGCGTAATGGCTGCGCGGTTCAGATCGATGCCAGCCATGTGATCGCGGATCTCGCTCTCGCTGGCCTGGCTGGCAGCGACCAGCGCCAGCTCCCCGCCGCTGCGGCGGACAACGGCGGCTTCGGTCAGCTGCCGGCCCTTCACCTGAAATTCCAGCCCGCTGCGGTACAGCGCCGATCCCTCGCCGAAATCACTGGCATAGGATGCCACGTCGGCGGCCATCACCACGATATCATCGGAAATGCGCTGGCGGTTGTCCTCCACATAGGCCTGCGCGACCTGATTTGATCCATCCAATATGGTCTTCACCCGATCCGAAAACCAGAACTGCACCCCGAACTGGAACAGCAGCGAGGCGAACACCATCACCAGCAACGTGGGCACCGCGGCGATGGACGCAAACAGCGCCACCAGCCGAAGGTGCAGCCGCGCCCCGGCCAGGCCGCGCCGCCGATTGGAAATAAGGATCGCCACGCGCCGGCCGATCAGCACGATCAGCAGCATCGCCGGGACCAGATTGGCCACCAGCAGCAGGCCCACGATCGATTGCGACGCGCCATTGCCGGGCAGGCCGCTGCGCGTCACCCAGGCATAGCTGGACCAGCCAAGCAGCAGCGTGAGTATCGCCGCCGCCACTTCCAGGCGCGGATAAAAGCTGGGCGAACGGGCGACACGCGACAGGGAGCGCCGCGCCCGGCGCAGCAGCAACTGGCCGTACCGCACTGTCCGGCCCGGCCTGCCGGCCCGGGTGGCCGCAATTGTCGAATCACCTGTCACTGAAGTGCAGCATAGACTGGCATTGTGGCATCGGGAACACACCCCGCCGTCGCAGCGTTGCAGCGGTGCGACAGACCGTTGCCGGTTTGCGCCACAGGTCAGGCGGCGAGCGCGCCTGCCTCTGCTGCATGGCGCATCTGCGCGGCATAGAAGCGGTCGATCATCGCCAGCACGGCGGCGCTGCTGGTGATCTGGTTCACGGCGTGGCGGAACTGGGCGCTGTCGTGCAGGCCCTTGGTGTACC
>DAITMD010000271.1:0-3464 GCA_036835345.1 Sandarakinorhabdus sp.
AGCCCGCGCACATATTCGCGCCAGCCGAGGATCTGCCGGATGAAGCCCTCCACCGCGTTCAGCGGCGCGGTGCCGGCCGCATAGGCGGCCTCCGCAGCCCGGCAGACTTCCAGCGCGGACAGGAGCCCTAGGTTGATGGCAGGCGAAAGCAGGCTGTGGTTCAGCACATCCTCCCCCGTCACCATCGCATCCTGATAATCGCCGAAGCCGGCCAGCCGGTGGGTGATGAAATCATCCAGCGCCGCCAGAGCCTGTTCGCGCGTTACCGGCCAGCCGAAGCCTTCCAGGCTGCCGAAATGATTGCCAAAACGGTTGGCAACCAGCGCCAGCACATCGCGCGTGATTGCATCCGGCGCGAAGCGCACCGGCGGCGTGAAACGGTGGCCCTTGGGCACGGACTTGCGGTTTTCGGCGTCATAATTCCACTGCCCGCCCACCGGCTGATCGCCGTCCATCAGCAGGCCGGTCTGCCGGCGCATGATGCGGTAGAAATCCTCCATGATCATGCGCTTGCGGCCTTTGGCCCAGCCCATGAACTGATCGATCGTGCAAATGAAACGATCATCATCCAGGATGGTCACCGGGAGCCCGGTGCGCTCTGCCCAGGTCTGCTGCCCATCCAGCACCCGCCATTCGCCGCCCGCCACGGTGATGATGCGCGCGGCGTTGTGCCGGGTGGCGGCACGGGCAACTTCGCCGGCGAAATCGCCCGTGTTGGCGGGATCGTCCAGCACCACATAATCCACCCGCCAGCCCTTCGCGCGCAATTCCTCGGCAAAATGGCGCATGGCGCTGAAGAACAGGGCGATCTTCTGCGGGTGGTGGGGGACGTAGGTGGCTTCTTCGGCCACCTCCATCATCAGCACCACCGCCTCTGCCGGGCTGGCGGCGCGCAGGCTGGCGAGATCGTGCGACAGCTGGTCGCCAAACAGGGGGACAAGAACGGTCATTTACGGCGTTTCGCCGGGATGGGCAGCGCGGGCAAGGCGGGCCAGTGCCGCACGTGCTGTTCAACCCTGCGGCAGATTGATATTGAAAAACGGCAGCATAGGCGTTGCCGGGAGCGATTGATGCGATTTGGTGGCGAATTGGGCTGCGTGAATGCCTGATATCTTCCTGTCGTACAGCCGCAAGAACATGGGCACGGCCGGCAAACTGGCGGCGGCGTTTGTCGCGGCTGGTCATGATGTGTGGTGGGATCAATCGCTCAAGGCCGGCGAGGTGTATGATCAGGTGACTGAAACAGCCCTGCGCGAAGCGCGGGTCGTGGTCGTGCTGTGGTCGAAAGCGTCGGTGGCATCGGACTGGGTGCGATCCGAAGCGACCGTGGCGCTGCAACGCGGCGCGCTGGTGCCGGTGATGATCGAGGATTGCCAGCGCCCGGTGATGTTTGAACTGCGCCAATCCGCCGATCTGATCGGGTGGAAGGGGAATGCCAAAGACCCGCGCCTGGCGGCGTTGGTGGCGGATGTGACGCGGCAGCTGGGCGCGTCTCAGATGGCGGCACCGGCAGCGGTTTCGGCCGGCATTGGCCGCCGCCAGTTGATCGGCGGTACAGCTGTGGCGGCAGGCGCGGCGGCGGCGGGGTTTGCGGGCTGGCGGCAATGGGGCGGCATGATCGCAGGGGGCGGGGCCGATGATGGCACCGCCAGCGTGGTGGTGCTGCCGTTTGCCAATTTGTCCGGCGATCCGGCGCAGGCGTTTTTTTCGGATGGTATTGCCGAGGAATTGCGCACGGCGATGGCGCAGATTCCGGGCCTGAAGGTGATCGGCCGGGTGAGTTCCGAAAAATTCCGCGATGCAACCGACATGGCCGAAGTGGCCGGCGCGCTGGGCGTTGCCAACGTGGTGACCGGCAGTGTGCGCCGGTCGGCATCAACGGTGCGGATCAGCGCGCAATTGGTGGAGGGCAAGACCGGCGTTGAGCGCTGGTCGCAAAGCTTTGATCGGCAAACCGGCGATGTGCTCGCCATCCAGACCAGCATCGCCACCAGCGTTGTCGCGGCGTTGAGCGCACGGCTGGGGGCCAAGTTCAGCGCGGTGACCGTTGGGGGCACCAAAAGCCCGGCGGCGCAGGAATTGATGCTGCGGGTCGCGGCGCTCGAGCCTGGACGGAACAGCGAAGCGGACTTGCGCGAACGGTTGGCGCTGGTTGATGCCGCGATCGCCCTCGATCCCGCTTATGCCGAAGCCTATGCCACCAAATTCGAATTGCTGCGCGGTCTGTCGCTGGTGGCGCTCAATACCGAGGATTATTTTCGCCTGCGCGAAGAAGGGGAAGTGGCGGTGCGCCGTGCCGTTGCGTTGGGCCCCAACCTGGGCACCACGCACAGTGCCCTGTCGCGGCAGAAAATTCGCAGCCTCGATATGCGGGGGGCCCTGGCGGAATTGAACCAGGCGCTGGCGTTGTCGCCTGGCGATTCGCGGGTGGTGCGACGGGCTGGCGGCGATCTCTCAAATTTTGATCCACTGCGCGGCATCGCCGTGGTCCGGCAGGCAATCGCGCTTGATCCGCTTGATCCCAATGCGCTCGGCAGTCTTGCTTATGCCTTGGTTTTTGCGCGCCGCTACCGGGAAGCGCTGTCAGCCATCCGGCAGGCCCATGCCATGTCGAACGGCGGCATTGGGCCCATATTGCTGATCAGGGCCTTGATACAGAATAATGAATTTGCTGAGGCCCGCACCCTGTTGCCGGGGGTGAAACCCGAAATCCGATATCATTATACAGCCGCGACCCTTGAAGCAGTCGCCGGAAACATCGCTGGCTCAAATGCCGCCCTTGCCGCGCTGCGCCAAGGCGACAATGGCCAGATCGATTATCAATTCGCCCAGATTCACGCCGTGCGCGGCGAAACCGCGCTGGCACTGGCCGCAATTGAAGCCGCATGGACAGCCCGCGACCCTGGCCTTGCGACCATCGCCTTCGATGCGTTCCTTGATTCGATCCGCAAGGAACCGCGCTTCAGGGCGGTGCAGGACAAGGTGATCCCATCCGATCTGATCGTTCCGTTGACGTAAGGACAATCCGGCGCAAGCCGATGTTGGCTGCAGCACGTGCGGCCTGCCGGCATCGGCACAGCAAAACATGATAGTCGCTCGCGCGCCGCTGTCGCCCTATGCTCGGGCTCTCACGCAGCTGGGAGCCAAAGCCATGTCGATCGATTTCGAGATTCCAGCCGAAGCCAGGGCCGTTCGCGAACGGGTGCGGCAATGGGTGAATGATGAGTGCCGGCCGGCGGAACAGGCGCTGAAGGACGGGGCGGATTACAAGACCGTGCTGACCGAGCTGCGGGCCAAGGCGCGCGCGCAGGGCCTGTGGTTGCCGTTCATTCCCAAGGAGCATGGCGGCATGGGGCTGGGCCCGCTCGCCAATGCGCTGGTGCAGATGGAACTGGGGCAAAGCCATCTGGGCGCGCTGTCGATGAACAGCCAGGGGCCGGATGATGCGACGATGCTCACCCTGC
>DAITMD010000272.1:0-3398 GCA_036835345.1 Sandarakinorhabdus sp.
AGCGCGATGGCAGCCCGGGCCGATGCCGTATCTGCCGCCAGCGCGCGGGTGCGAAACGGGCCCTTGAACGGCGTTGCCAGATCCAGCACCGGATCAGCCACCGCCCGGCTGCCGGCCAGATCCAGCCAGTCCGGCCGGTCCACCCACACTGGTTCCGGATCGGGCGCGGCGGCGGCGATCTGATTGGCCAGATTGAGCACGGCCGCGCGCCGGGCGGTGATGATAAGGCCGGCCCGCTCACCGGCTTCCAGCGCCGCCAGCGCCGCCGCGTCTGCCAGTTCGGCGGACACTATGGCGATGCTGCCAACGCCCACGATACGCCCCCGGCGCAGGGCGTCGCTGGCGGCTTCCGCCAGAAAGGCCGGCGCGATGTTCACAGGTCCAGTGTGACGATCTGCGGGATATGGTCGGATGGCTTGCCCCAGTCGCGGGCATCGCGCACCGCTTCGAAGGCAGTGGCCGTGGACGCCAGCTGCGGCGAGCACCAGATATGATCCAGCCGCCGGCCGCGATCGGAGGCGCGCCAGTCATTGTTGCGATAGCTCCACCAGGTGAAGAATTTTTCCGGTGCCGGGTTGAACTGCCGGCCCAAATCCACCCAGCCGTGGCTCTGCTGCAGGCGGTGCAGCGCATCGACTTCAATCGGCGTGTGCGAGACCACATCCAGCAGCGCCTTGTGGTTCCACACATCGCATTCCAGCGGCGCGACGTTGAAATCGCCGACAATCACCGCCGGGTCCTTCAGCCCTTCCGACCAGCGCGTCATGCGTTCGACGAAATCCAGTTTCTGGCCGAATTTGGGGTTCAGCGTGCGGTCCGGCACATCGCCGCCGGCCGGCACATAGACATTTTCCAGTATCACCCCGCCCGGCAGCCGCACGCCGATGTGGCGCGCCTCGCCATTGTCCTGCCAGTCGTATCGCCACGCGCCATCCAGCGGCACCCGCGCGATGGTGGCAACACCGTGGTGCATGCGCTGCCCGTTCACGAAGCGGTGGTGATAGCCCAGGCTGTCAAACAGGCCGTGCGGGAACAGATCGTCCATCACCTTGGTTTCCTGCAGACACAGCACGTCGGGTGCGTGGTCGCGCAGAAATTGCTCGACGATATCGGCCCGGGCGCGAACGCTGTTGATGTTCCAGGTGGCGATGCGGATGACCATGAACGCGGTTTAGGACAAGCCGCGGGCTTCGTCACCTGCTCCAGAACGATAGAACCCCTGGCACCGGGGGCATGGTGCCAGGGGTTCATGTCTGCGCTCGTCACGCAAGCAGGGGGCCATTACGCTGCCTCCACCCGGTCAACAGGGGGCAAACCCGGGAAGGTGGCTCGGCGGCCTGCTGAAACCTGTATGGCAGAGCCGACCTTGCCGCCGCATGAACGAAGGTGAACGGCTGGTCGGCAGATCAGCGCGGCCCGTCGCGGCGGGGATCGGCAAAGGCGAAACTCACGCCGGCAAGGCTGGCATTGTACCGGACGTTGGCTAGCTTCACCTCGCTGCGGCCGCCCTGTGCATCCAGCGCGGTCCAGCCCGCCAGCGCCAGCCCGCCCGGTGCGGCGGCGCTGCGGGTGAAGCGCAGGGTGATGGTGCCAAACTCCGGGCGCTTGGGATCACGTGCGGCCACTTCAACCTGCGTGCCGCTGTCGGCCGTGATGCGGGCCACCGGCGCCAGATCAGGCTCGGCGGCCAGCAGGATCTGCAGCGGCGTGCGGCGGACCGGCCACTGGCTGACCTGCTTCACCTCGTAATCAACGAAGCTGAGCGTGCGGCCATCGCCGACCAGCAGCATGGGCGCGCTGTCATATTGAAAGCGCACCTTGCCGGGCCGGGCCAGCCACAATTTGCCGGCCAGCACACGGCCATCGGCGCCGGCCTGGGTGAAATCCGCCGAAAGGCTGGTGGTGCCCTTCAGCGAGGCGGCGACATCGGCCAGCGTTGTGGCCCCGGCCGGCACGGCAATGGCGAACAGGGAAAAGGCGGCAAGCAATTTCATGCCGCCAGCCTTAACCGGCGGCAGCTTCATGCACCATGAACAGTTTGCCGGTTCAGGCGGCCGCGCCCAGATAGCCCAGCTGCGCCGCCTTGAAGATCGTCTGGCTGCGGTTGACGGCGTTCAGCTTCTCACCGGCGTTCTGGATGTGGAAGCGCACGGTGGCGTGGCTGCGCGACAGGATCAGGCTGATTTCCTTGTCGGTCTTGCCGATGCTGGCCCAGCGCAGGCACTCCACCTCGCGCTTGGTCAACTGGCAATCGCACGGCAGCCAGCGCCTCGTGCGGTGCGCCTTCACATAACCGGCCAGGAACCGATGCGACATCAGCGCCAGTTCGTCGGCATATTCTTCATATTCGGCCGAAAGATCGGTGCGTTCGGGATCGCGCGACAGGAAGCAGACAGCACCAATCTGCCCGAACGGCAGGTGCACCGGCACCACGATGGCGGCGCGGGTGAGGGCGCGCTTTTCGAAATTGTCGAGGTTCATCTCGTCGAGATAGGGGTTGGGCTGGCGGGTGCGGAACCCTTCGGCATTGGCCCAGAACACTTCGGATTCATAGCGGCAGGCGCGCGGCAGCGGCGATGACAGCGCCAGCTTGCTGTCTTTCCACCAATTCTCGCTTTCGCCGGTCCAGCCGAACACATCGGCCGCCAGGATGTTGCCGTCGATATCCTCCATCGGCGCTTTCGATGCGATATTGTCGGTACACACAACATGCAGCCCGCCGCACGACAGCGCGATGTCGCGCAGTGCCTCTGCAGCTGGGCGCGCATCGGCCATGGAGCGAACGGAGACGGCGGCAAGGCAGGCTTTCAGATCCATCGATCACTCCCCAAGGCCAAAGGAGGGGCTGGCTTCAGCCGGCTCGGGATTTTCCCGCGCTCCCTCCGATATTGCACAGGCAATGAACCACAGCATTGGCGGGCCTGCAATGGGGTTGCGGCAGTCTGCCCGCAAAGCGCCGATGCTGCGATGCAGCATTAACCGGGCAGTCCAGCCGCTTCAAATGCTTGCATCGGGCAGGGGCTTTGCTAACCTGATGCAGACCCGGGGGGGAAGATGCACAGCCAGTCGCCGGACACCGCCATTTGCCGGGCCTCAGCCTGGCCCGGCGGGGGCTGTTGGCGGGCATTGCAGCGAATCGTTGTGCTGGCCGTCGCCGCCCTTTCCATGGCGCAACCCCTCATCGCGCAGCAGCGCGCCGTGCACGAAGGCGTGGCCAGTTGTGCCGGTTCCACCTGCCATGGCCGGCAGGAAGCCACCGGGCCGCGCGTGCGCCAGAATGAAGTGCTGACATGGAGCGATCCGTCCAGCATCGCCGGGGCGCACAGCCGGGCGTGGACAGTGCTGGCGCAGCCCCGCGCGCAGGCCATCGGCCGCCGGCTGGGCATCGCCAACGTGGC
>DAITMD010000273.1:0-3391 GCA_036835345.1 Sandarakinorhabdus sp.
GCCGCACCTGATCGCGGCCGGCGGCGGCACCATCATCAACATGTCATCCGTCAACGCGCTGCTCACCATCCCGGCGCTGCTCGCCTATAATGTCGCCAAGGGCGGGCTCAACCAGCTCACCCGCAACACGGCGGTGGCGCTGGCGCCGCACAAGATCCGCGTGGTGGGCATCGGGCCGGGCACGATCCTGACCGAGCTGGCGAAAAATGCCGTGATGGCCGATGATGCGGCGCGGCGGCAGATCTTGTCGCGCACGCCGCTGGGCCGGGCCGGCGAACCGGCGGAGATCGCCACCATCGCCGCCTTTCTGATGAGCGCAGAGGCCAGTTACATCACCGGCGAAACGCTTTATGCGGACGGTGGAAGGCTCGGTCTCAACTATACCGTGCCGGTTGGAGACGAACCGTGATCGATGCCGAGTGGTGGGAATATGACGAGCCTGAGGAGATGGCCGAGGCGGTGGCCGGCGACATCGGCTATATCATCGGGCAGGCGCTGGAAGCGCGCGGCCGGGCGATGGTGGCCTTTCCCGGCGGCAACACGCCGCTGCCGGCGCTGAAGCTGCTGGCCGACATGCCGATCGAATGGGCCGATGTCACCATCCTGCCCACCGATGATCGGCTGGTGCCGGTGACCGACAAGCTGTCCAACGCCGGCATGTTGGCGCGGCTGTTCCTGCCGAAAAAGGCCCGCGTGGTGCCGCTGACCGCAGGTGAGTCCGACTGGCAAGCCGCCGGCCGCGCGGCGGACGAACGCATCGCCGATTTCGAATGGCCGCTGGACGTGGCCTGGCTGGGCGTGGGCGAAGATGGCCACACCGCCTCGATCTTTCCGGGCAAGGATTTCGAAGCCGCCATCGCCGGGCCGAAGGCGCGCCGCGCCATCGGGGTGCGCCCCGATCCGCTGCCCGCCGATGCGCCGGTGCCGCGCGTGACGCTGACCGGGCCGACGCTGGCCACGGCCCGCACCGTCACGCTGGTGATCAGCGGCAAGGCCAAGCGCAAGATCGTAGAGCAGGCGCTGAAGCAGGGCGCCTCCAGCACATTGCCCATCGGACGCCTGCTGGCCGAGCTGGACATGGACATCGACATACATTGGTGCCCGTGATGCGCCGTGCCGGCGCGGGGGTGCCCGTAAGGCATCAGCGCACCACCACCCGCACCCGATCATAAACGGTGTTGCCATCGGTCAGGCTGATTTCGTGGCGGCCCGGCACCGGCTGCCAGCGCGCCGGCAGGCCCTCCAGCCGCCGGCCGTCCACCGCCACATACAGGCCGGGGCGGCGGCCGGCGGCGCGGATCAGCAGCAGTTGCCGGCCCGGCGGAATATCGGGGTCCAGCGCGATGATGGTGCCATCGGTGGGGGCGGCCAGACGCGGCGCCAGTTCTTCGGGCGCGGCCAGCGCGAACAGCGGCTGCCAGGTGCCGGGCAGGAAATATTCTTGGCGCGGCGGTTCAACGGCTGGCTGAAACCGCACCGGGCGGCGCTCCACGCCGGCAAGACCAAAGCCGGGCGGCGGCGCGCCATCATGCAGCGCCAGCATGATCGCCGCCCATGCCGGGGCCGCGCCGCTGCTGCCCGACACGCCAATCATCGGATCGCCTTCGAAATTGCCCACCCAAACCGCCACGGTGAAGCGCGCCGAAAAGCCCACCGCCCAATTGTCGCGCATCGCCTTGGAGGTGCCGGTCTTCACCGCCGCCGGGAAGGGCAGGGTGAGGCCGTTTTCCTCCCCGAAGGTGGCGCTGCGGGCGGCATTGTCGGCCAGCATGTCGCGCACGATGGCGGCGGCGGCCGGATCGATCAGCTGTGCCGTGGCCGGCCGGCCCGCCGGGTCCAGCGTGAGCGCCCCGCCGCGTCCGCCCAGCGCCAGCGCCCGGTAAGCCGCCGCCTGTTCAAGCAGCGTCACCTCAGCCGAACCCAGCGCCAGCGAATAGCCGTAATGATCGCCGGGCAGGCTGATCCCGCCATAGCCGCTGTCGAACAGGCGCTGGCGGAAAGGCTCCACGCCGGTCAGCAGCAGCGTGCGAACAGCCGGGATGTTCAGGCTGTTGCCCAGCGCCGTGCGCACCGACACCGCGCCGCGAAAGCCGCGATCATAATTTTGCGGAATATACAGCCCGGTGGCGGTTTCCAGATCGACCGGGCTGTCGTCGAGCAGCGATGCGGCAGTGAGCAGCCGGCGCTCGATAGCCAGCGCATAAAGATGCGGTTTCAGCGTTGATCCGGCCTGCCGCGGTGCCGTCACCCCGTCCACCGCCGCCGCGCGGCTGTTGCGGCCGGCAGCGCCCACCCACGCCAGTATCTGGCCACTGGCGTTGTCCACCACGATCGCCGCGCCATCGCGCACGCCGCGCGGCCCCAGCGCCGCCAGTTGCCGGGCAAGCGCAGCGGCGGTGAGGCGCTGCACATCGGCATTGATGCTGCTGGCAACCCGGCCCCTGGTGCCCGGCGGCAGCAGGCGCACGGCGACATGCGGCGCCAATCCGTCCGGCGCCGCCGTGCCGTATTTCGGGGCCAGCAGGCGCGCAGCGGCCATGCGGACGGCGCTGCAATCCAGATCGGGCGCGGCGCGGCAGGCGCGCTGCGCCACTGCCGCTTCGGGCGCAGCCGGACGGCGGGCCAGCGCCACCAGCACGGCATTTTCTTCGCGCGCCAGCGTGGCCGCCGGCCGGCCGGCCAGCAGCGCGGCGGCGGTGGGCAGGCCGACAATCTCCCCGCGCAGCGGCACCAGATTGGCCCAGGCTTCCAATATCTGCTGCTTGCTCCAGCGCGCTTCGATGGCGCGGGCGGTGCGGGCCTGCCTGATCTTGTCGGGCAGGCTGCGGCGGCCGGCGCGGGCCAGCGCCGGATCGGCCATCGCTGCCACCCGCATGGAAAGGGTGGAGGCGCCGCGCCCGCCGCTGCCGCGCAGCCGGGCTGCGGTTGCGCCGGCCACGCTGCGCCAATCGATGCCGCGATGCTGCCAGAAGCGGCGATCTTCGGCGGCGACCACGCGGCGCATGAGATCGGGGCTGATCGCATCCAGCGCCTGCCAATCCAGCCGGCGCGCAGCGAAATCGGTGCGGCGGCGCGCCAGTTCGCGGCCCTGCCGGTCCAGCAGCACCGCCTCGCTGCCGGTATCGGCGGCCAGGCTGGCGAAGTCCGGCACCGGCGCTGGCTGCGTGCGCCACAGCAGCAGCGCCAGCAGGCCCAGCAGCAGCAAGGGCAGCACCCGGCTTTGGCGCAGGGTCATGGCGCGCGCGCGGCAGGCTCGGCGGCCACCACCAGCGCAGCGCCGGGCAGCAGGGCGCGCACATCGGGGGCATACATGGCCTCTGCCGTGGCGGGCGGCACGGTGAAGCGCCCGGCGCTGCCCAGCCGGATGCGATATTCAACGGAAGCGCCGCCC
>DAITMD010000274.1:0-3372 GCA_036835345.1 Sandarakinorhabdus sp.
AACGGCGTCCCGCCCACAAACTGATACCATCGCATCTGACGACTGCATATCACCTGCTTCTCTGGCGAAAAATGCGATGCGCAGGTCCCGTACAACTCCCAGAAAACGCGAGAATAATCCCGCTTCATCCCGATTGTTCCCGGTTGATTCCGAGTTCGGTAGCTGGGTGGTGCACCATACAGTCGAGCGAACTCCCGACCTTCAGAATTGATGCGATGCTTGCATCGCATCTGACGACTGCGCTTTGGGGGTTGTAGAGAGGATCGGGCAATTTTCGTTGCTAGTGCTCCGAAATTACGTCTCTTGCGAGCCTGAGGGATGCGGCCTGTCGCCCTAACCCTCGGACTTTTCGGGCTGAAAGGGCAGGCCTTTCGAGCCACGAAAGTCTACTAAGTTATTGATATTATTGTGGTGCCGGATGAGGGGATCGAACCCCCGACCTTCGGTTTACAAAACCGCTGCACTACCGCTGTGCTAATCCGGCGACCGCTGCCGATTAGCCGGTCAGGCGGGGCAACTCAACAAGAGTGTGTCAGCAGCCGTTCTGGCAGGCGGGATCGGCCGACCACCACACGATGCGCGCCACGGTGCCGCCCTGATCGGTGCGCGGATCGGTGGCGATCATGTTGATGCGGCCTTCCACCGGGGCCACCACGGTTTCCAGCAGCGTGCCGAAACTGTCGCGGATTTCGGCCAGCGGCTGGTCTTTCTTCACCGGGCTGCCGATCGGCAGCAGCAGCCGCGCCCAGCCGGGCCTTGTGGCGCGCGCGGCCATGGTATCATTGGCGACGAACAGCCGGGCCGGCGGCGGCGATACGGGGCCGGGCAGCATCTTCAGCTCGCGCATCAGGTTGAACAGGCCGGCTTCGCCGCGCGCGATCATCGTGTCGTCAAACACTTCCGGCCGGCCCAGTTCCAGGGTGATGGCCGGCACGCCATCATCGGTGAGCGTGTTTTCAACCGTGCCCTTGTCGCCCTTGTCCATCTTGATGATGTCTGGCCCGATCAATTCCGCCATCCGCCTTGTGCGGGCGGTGGAGGCGAAGGCATACATGACATAGGCCGTGCCGCGCGACTGTGTGTGCAGATCCACGGCGGTATCGGCATTGGGGCGGATCAGCCGGCTCCACAGGCGGCCGGCGAAATCGGCGACGGCGCTGCCGCCTTCCTTGCCCGGCATTTCGCGGTTCAGATTGGCGGCACTGCGCGTCCCGTCCGGCGTGAAGCCGCGCGCCGATTGCATGAGGCCGGGCGGATTGAGACCGGGCACCAGCGTGACGGTGCCGGAAAGCTGCGCCGGATCGATGCCGCCCGCCAGCCGATGCAAAACGGCAATGCCGTTCAGTTCATCGCCGTGGATGCCCGCCGTGAGCATCAGGCGCGGGCCGGGCCGGGCGCCCTTCACCACCACCACCGGCACCAGCCACGCCTGCCCTACCGGACTGACACCGGCGCGGAACCAGTATCGCGTGCGCGCGGCGGGCGGCGCATCGGTTACGTCCAGCCGGTCGATGATCGCCACCCCGTCAAGATTTCCGGCGGCCTCTGTGACGGCATGAGCCGGCGCGGCGAGCAGCGCAAACGCCAGCAGCGCTGCGCGCATCACCCCTCCCCCGGTGCTGCGGCGATGATGCGGAGCGCGTGGATACGGTCTGGCGCCATCAGCTCGCCCAGCGCGGCATAGACGGCGCGCTGCCGGTCGACGCGGCTTTGCCCGGCAAAGGCGGCAGAACTGATCTTCACGGTGAAATGGCTTTCGGCATCGTCGCCGCGGTGGCCGGCGTGGCCGCGGTGCTGATGGCTGTCGTCGATCACCTCCAGCATGGTCGGCGCCAGCGCCGCGCTAAGGCGTGATTGGATTTCTGCGGCAACCTTGCCCATATGCACTCCCTGTCAGGGCCTTATAGACCAGCCTGAGACAAGGACGACAGGCTATTTCCGATCCGCCAACTGCACGCCGCCAGCGCTGGCATGGCCGGGTCGAGCGCCCGGAGCCGGCGCACTGCGCCTGGCCGGGCTGTGCCAATGCCGGCGAATTTCGCGCGCCGCGTTCCAACCGGGAGCCGGGCGAGGTGGGCGGCTGGCAGTTTCTGTGCCTGGACCATGTGCGCGCCTTCAATGCCCAATATAATTATTTCGATGGCATGACGCCCGACGAGGTGAGCGCGGCGCAATCACCGCTGGCCGGGTGGGTGAAGGATACGGTGAAGGGCAAGCCGGCGTTCAGCCTGGGCGATCCGCACGAGCTGTTCACCATGGCAGCCGGTCCGGCGTCTCCAAGGCGCTGGCAGGATGACCGTTGGTCAGCAAAAGGCGATGCGCAGGCGCTGGGCGCACTGGGGCTGGACCGGGCCGCCACGCCGGCGGACATTCGCCGCGCCTATCGCCGGCTGGTGCGGCGATACCACCCTGACAGCAATGGCGGGGACCGCAGCAACGAAGGAAAGTTGCAGGCTGTGGTCAAGGCCTTTACGCACCTGCGCAGCACTGCCGGATACAAGATGGAGTCGGACAAGTCGTGAGCGAACAGAACGATACCCACAAGGTTGCCATGGATGCGCCCGACATCACGGTGGATGCGCGCGAGGTGTTCGGCGTCGATATCGACATGGCGGTGCCGGCCTTTTCGGTGAAGGACGAGCGCGTGCCCGATCTTGATCCGGCCTATGTGTTCGATCCCGACACCACGCTGGCGATCCTGGCGGGCTTCACCCATAACCGGCGGGTGATGGTGCAGGGCTATCACGGCACCGGCAAATCCACCCACATCGAACAGGTGGCCGCGCGGCTGAACTGGCCGTGCGTGCGTATCAACCTGGATAGCCACATCAGCCGCATCGATCTGATCGGCAAGGATGCCATCGTGCTGCGCAATGGCGCGCAGGTGACGGAATTCCGCGAAGGCCTGCTGCCGTGGGCGCTGCAGACCCCCACCGCGCTGGTGTTCGACGAATATGATGCCGGCCGCCCGGACGTGATGTTCGTGATCCAGCGCGTGCTGGAAGTGGAAGGCAAGCTGACGCTGCTGGACCAAAACCGGGTGATCCGGCCCAATCCGTGGTTCCGGCTGTTCGCCACCGCCAACACCGTGGGCCTGGGCGATACCACCGGGCTGTATCACGGCACACAGCAGATCAACCAGGGCCAGATGGACCGCTGGAGCATCGTCACCACGCTGAATTACCTGCCGCACCACACCGAAAGCGCCATCGTGGCCGCCAAGGTGAAGGATTTCGATACCGAAGCCGGCCGCAAGACGGTTTCCAACATGGTGCGCGTGGCCGACATGACCCGCGCCGGCTTCATCGGCGGCGATATCTCCACGGTGATGAGCCCGCGCACGGTGATCACCTGGGCGCAGAATGCCGCCAT
>DAITMD010000275.1:0-3371 GCA_036835345.1 Sandarakinorhabdus sp.
GTCAACCTGGTCAGCTGGAGCGACGACCGCAAGAAGCTGATCGTGGAGGTGCAGGGCGAGAAGAACGGCGTGTCGCTGTTCAAGGTGGATCGCAGCAACGGCCATGTCGATTTCATGGTCGATCGTTATCAGGGGCTGGGCCCGGAATTGCTCAATCCGGTGACGACCTATCGCTACAAGGCCGCCGATGGACTGGAAATCCCGGCCTATCTCACCCTGCCGCGCGGGCGGACGGCCAAGGCGCTGCCGCTGATCGTGCTGGCCCATGGCGGCCCGGCATCGCGCGACACGCCGGGATTTTACTGGTGGGCGCAGGCGCTGGCCAGCCGCGGCTATGCGGTGCTGCAGCCGCAGTTTCGCGGCTCCAGCGGCTTTGGCTCGGCGCTGCGCGATGCTGGCCTGGGCCAGTGGGGCCGCAAGATGCAGACCGATCTGTCTGATGGCGTGCGCGATCTGGTGGCCAAGGGCACGGTTGATGCCGGCCGCGTGTGCATCGCCGGTGCATCCTATGGCGGTTATGCGGCGATGGCGGGGGTGAGCATCGAACAGGGCGTCTATCGCTGTGCAACGGCAGTGGCAGGCGTGTCGGATCTCAAGCGCATGCTGTCACCGATGAGCCGCAGCGTGGAAGGCCGGGCCGGTCTGTCCATGCGCTTCTGGCAGCGCTTCATGGGCGCCAGCAGCGCCGATGATCCGGCATTGGAGGCAATATCGCCCGCCCGCCTGGCCAGCCGGGTGAGCGTGCCGCTGCAATTGCTGCATGGCAAGGATGATACGGTGGTGCTGCCCGAGCAAAGCCGGATGATGGCCGATGCCATGAAAAAGGCCGGCAAGCCGGTGGAATATGCCGAACTGGCCGGAGAGGATCACTGGCTGTCGCGGCCGGCCACCCGCATCGCCATGCTGGAGGCGCAGGTGGCGTTTCTGGAAAAGCACAACCCGCCAGACCCCGCCCCTTAGAGCGCGGCGCAGGCCCAAGGGTGCGGCGCAAGCGATGTGGCGTTTTCGGCGCTGCCGCGCTATGCGCCGCGCACGATGACGACGCCAATCACTCTTGCCCTGCCCAAGGGCCGCATCCTGAAAGAGGCGCTGCCACTGCTGGCGCGGATCGGGATCGTGCCGGAAGCGGATTTTTCGGACGAGAACAGCCGCAAGCTGACCTTTGCCACCAGCCGCCCCGACGTGCAGGTGATCAGGGTGCGCAGTTTCGATGTGGCGACGTTCGCGGCGTTCGGTGCGGCGCAGCTGGGCATTTGCGGCAACGACGTGCTGATGGAATTCGCCTTCTCCGAAATCTACGCGCCGGTCGATCTGGGCATCGGCCGCTGCCGCCTGTCGGTGGCGCAGCCGGTCGGGCTTGATCCTGACCTGACCCGGCTGTCGCACGTGCGGGTGGCGACCAAATATCCCGGCCTGACCCGGCGGCACTTTGCGGCGCGCGGCATCCAGGCCGAGGTGATCAAGCTGAACGGCGCGATGGAGCTGGCGCCGCTGGTCGGCCTGTCCAGCCGGATTGTCGATCTGGTCTCCACCGGCAAGACGCTGGCCGAAAACGGCCTGGCCGAAGTGGAGGTGATTGCCGAGATCAGCAGCCGGCTGATCGTCAACCGTGCCGCCTTCAAGACCGATCCGCGCATCGCTGAACTGGTGAACGCGGTGCGGGTGCTCACCGAGACGCGCGATGCCGCTGCGGCTTGAGGCGGGCGATCCGGGCTTTGCCGCCGCGTTTGCCGCGCTGGTGGATGCCAAGCGCGACGATGCTGCCGATGTGTCCGCCACCGTGGCCGACATCATCGCCGATGTGAAGGCGCGCGGCGATGCGGCGGTGGCCGAACTGAGCGATCGGTTCGACCGCGTGACGCTGGACGTGGCTGGCTGGGAGATTTCGGCCGCCGAGATGGACGCGGCACTGGCCGGGCTGACGCCGCAGTTGCGCGCCGCACTCGATCTGGCGGCGGCGCGCATAAGGGCCTTTCACGAACGGCAGAAGCCGGTGGGCAATGATGCGGTGGACGCAGCCGGCGTGCGCACCGGTGTGCGCTGGACTCCGGTCGATGCCGCCGGGCTTTATGTGCCGGGCGGGCGGGCGGCCTATCCGTCCAGCGTGCTGATGAATGCCATTCCCGCCGTGGTGGCCGGGGTGCGCGATCTGGTGATGGTGACGCCAACGCCGGGCGGAGCCGCCAATCCGCTGGTGCTGGCGGCGGCGCGCGTGGCCGGCGTGTCGCGCGTGTTTCGGGTGGGCGGCGCGCAGGCGATTGCCGCGCTGGCGTTCGGCACGGCGCATATCCCGAAGGTTGACGTGATCACCGGGCCGGGGAACGCCTTCGTGGCAGAGGCCAAGCGGCAGCTTTATGGCGTGGTGGGCATCGATATGGTAGCCGGGCCATCGGAAGTGGTGATCGTGTCCGACGGTGGGTCGAACCCGGACTGGATTGCCGCTGATCTTTTGGCGCAGGCCGAACATGATCCGGTGGCGCAATCGATCCTGATCACCACCAGCGCCGCCGAGGCCGTTGCGGTGGAGCAGGCGGCGGCGCGGCAGCTGGAAACCCTGCCCACCGCCGCCGTGGCCGGCGCGTCGTGGCGGGACCATGGCGCGATCATCGTGATCGGCGCCCTGGCCGATTCGTTGCCGCTCCTGGATGCGCTGGCGCCGGAACATGCCGAACTGATGGTGGATGAACCGGATTGGCTGTTTCAGCGCATGCGCCACGCCGGCAGCGTGTTCCTGGGCCGCCATACGCCGGAAGCGGCGGGCGATTATCTGGCCGGGCCGAACCATGTGCTGCCCACCGGGCGGCGGGCGCGCTTTGCCTCAGGGCTGTCGGTGGCGGATTTCATGAAGCGCACGACGTTTCTGGATTGCGGGCCGCGCGGGCTGGCGGCGATCGGCCCGGCCGGCGCGGCCATTGCCGATGTGGAGGGGCTGGCGGCCCATGCCGCCTCCATCCGGCTGCGGCTGGCCTAACGGTCGTACACCGCCCGCTCAAAGGCGCGGAGCAGGCCAAGCGCGCCCGGTTCGCCGAACGGCAGATGCTGCATCATCAGCACGGCGGCAATATCGTTCGCCGGATCGATCCAGTAGTAACTGTTGGCGATGCCGGCCCAGGCCAGGCTGCCGGCGGCGCGGCCATCGGGGCCGGGTACCGGGTTGATCAGGAAGCCCAGGCCAAAGCCGCAGTCCATTTGGGGGAACAGATCGAAATCCGACGTGAAGCCGGGCAGGTTGGAGGTCATCCGCCCGGCCGGCATCGTCACCTGGTTGCGGCACATTTCGGCCACGGTGGAATCCTTCAGCAGCCGCGCCGCTTCGTTGACGCCGCCTTTCAGGATCATCTGGCAGAAGCGCAGATATTCGCCGGCGGTGC
>DAITMD010000276.1:0-3350 GCA_036835345.1 Sandarakinorhabdus sp.
CCGCCCAGCGCCCACAGCGCGTTGGACAGGCCATATTTGCCCACGCCGGGATCGCGATAGCACACGCCGCTGTTCAGCAGGCGGCCGGCGGCCAGTTCGATCGGCGGCAGTTCCGGCGCGACCATGGCGATCTGGCGCAGTCTCAGCATTGTTCCTCCCCACCACGGCCCCCCTGATTGAAACGGAGGTTGCCCCGGCCCCGCCTTGACCGTCGCATGGCACGGCAGGGGAAGGCGATGATGGCCCAAGATGAACTGACTGTCAGCAGCGAAGGCGGTGTGCTGACCATCACGCTGGCTCGCCCGGCAAAATTGAACGCCTATGTGGATGCGCGGTTCAACATGGCGCCGGGGGCGGGGCCGGATGTGAAGGAGGGTGTGGCGGCCTTCCTGGAAAAGCGCGCGCCGGCCTTTCCCGGCAAGGCCAGCGCCGATCTGCCCGATGGCGTTCCCTTGTGGGCCGATTGACGCGCCGCGCCGCCGCTGCCAGCCTGTGCAGCGATGGACATCCCCGCCGAATATTATGGCCTCATCGAAGGCGGCATCACCCTGTTTGCGGTGCTGGCCTTTGCCGGCTGGCAGCTGTGGAGCCTGCGCGAGAAGCCGGGCGACAAGAGCGATGGCAAAGCGCCGCCCGAGGACGAACAGCGGCCCTGAGCGACTGCCGGACCGCCCGCCTCAGACCTTGCGCGGCATCCGCCACGGCAGCATCCACTGCACCGCGCCCGTATCAAACCGCCGCATGTTGAGCGATTCGTGCACCGCCACGACATCTTCGCCCCACAGGCGCGTGGCCAGCGCCGTGCGGCTGTAGAAAGGCGTGTCTTCCCAGGTGGCGCGCACCCTTGCCGTGTAACCGGCATCGGCGCGGGTGAAGCGGTCAAGCCGCCACATGGTTTTGGGCAGCACGACGCGGGCCGGCATTTCCATCACTTCGGCCTGGCCGTCGGGGGCGATTTTCAGGGCCATGCCGAAATCGCTGCCGTCGGCAAGTTGCCCTTCATACATCACCGCAGTCGATCCATCGGCCAGATGGGCGCGGCTCCACTGCCAGTCAGCAAAGCCCTGCTCCAGTGATTCGCAGCCGTGGTTGGCGTCCAGATAGCCCTTGCCCGACCATCTCACGGCGGGATCGGTGAAATTGGCTTCGACGCGGGCGTGCGGGCCCAGCGGTTCCCAGACGTGGCGGCCGCCGGGGTCCAGCCGGAACCGGCGCTGGCCGTAGGTGACCGGCGTTACACGCACCTGCCCGCGCACGTTCAATGGCAGCACGGCACCCTGTTCCTCGATATCGATTACCAGCGTCTGCCCGTCCCAGCGCACCTGGCTGGGGCCGATGCGCAGCGTGGCGGCATCGCGGAACAGCGCGCCCTCGCCGCGTTCGGTCATCGTCCAGCGCCGCGAGCCGCCGCCATAGAGCGCCACGTTCAGCGACACATGGTCTTCCGGCGCGCCGCGTCCGGCCGCCTTGTAATAAGGGGAGAAGACCGACCCGATGAAGGCGATGATGGTCAGCCCCCAGGTGCCGCAATCGCTTTCGGCATCGACATACCACCAGCGATAGCCGCCGGGCTCTACGCCTTGATCAAACCGCGGGCCTTCAGGATCGCTGCGCTCGCCAAGCGGCCGGACAAGGCCGCCATCGGCACGCCCGCGCCCGGGTGCGCCGAACCACTGGCCACCCAGAGCCCGGGCAGCTTCGTCCTGCTGCCAGGCCGGCGGAAGCTGGCCTGCCACCCGTGCGAGGCCCGACCATAAAGGGCCCCACCGCTCGAAGGGAAAAGTGCCTCGAACATCGCCGGCCCCACCGGCTGCATTGCCAGCGGCGTCACCGTCAGCCCGCACCGGGCCAGAACGGCCAGGGTTGCTGTCTGACATGCGGCCATCTCCTCTTCGCTCGGCGGTGAGCCATCCCCCGTTGGCGGGGCATTGACGATCAGTTGCAGGCGTTCCGGGCCTGCGGGATGTGCGGTGATGCCACGGTCTTGCGCGCAGATATAGATGCTTGGTTCGACCGGAAGGCGGTGTTGCCCGAAAATCTGCTGGAACTCGGCGGCATAATCGCGGCTGAAGAACACGTTGTGCCGGTCCATTTCGAAGCCGCTGCACTCTGCCGTCATCATCGTCACCAATGCCGACAATGATCGTTCGTGCGGCTTCACACCGGTGACGGCATGGGCGGATGCCGGCCCGAACCGGCCATCGGCGATGGCGGAAATATCGCTGTTCGACAGCACGTCGCCAGCCGGGATTTCCATGCCGCTGGCCAGCTTCACGCCCGCCGCGCGCCCCTGCCGAACCAGGATTTCCGCCACATGCGCGTTGTAGTGGAACTGTACGCCCAGCCTTGTTGCCAGCGCCGCCAGTTGGCGCGCAACCTCGTGCATGCCGCCATCAACCAGCCACACGCCGCGCGCTTCCAGATGGGCGATCAGCATCAGCGTGGCTGTTGCCTGAAACGGATCAGCCCCGGTGTAGGTGGCATAGCGGCCATAAAGCTGGCGCAGGCGCGGATCGGTGAAATATTGGCCCAGCGTGTTCCACAGCGTGGCGAACGGATTGATCGCGAACATTTCGTGCAGGTGGAACGGTGCATATTTCAGCGTCAGGCCGATCGGGCCGGTGGCCGGGCTTTCGATGAAGCGGGTTTCGAGCGCGTTCCAGATGCGTGCCGCCTCCTGCTGAAACCGCGCCCAGCCCTTGGCCTCCGCCGGGCCGGCGAACTGCGCCACCGCATCGAAACTGCGATTGTGATCGGCCCACAGATCAAGGCTGCTGCCATCGGCCCAGGCGTGGCGGGCGAGGCGAGTCGATTTGACCAGCGTCAGATGGTCGTCCAGCTGCTCGCCGGCATCGGCGAAGATGCGTTCGAACACCGGGCGATGGGTGAACACGGTGGGCCCGGCATCGATGCTGGTGCCGCCAACCTCCACGGTGCGCAGCTTGCCGCCGGGCGCGCCCATGCGCTCCACAACGGTGACAGTCAGGCCGCGCGCGCTCAGCAGCACGGCCGCTGCCAGACCGCCGATGCCGGCTCCGATGATGACAACGCCGTCCGGGCCTGCCACAGGACACTCCGAATTATGCGCCCGATCAACGCCTCTTGCCGGCTGCATTGCCCATGGCCAAAGCCGCCCTGCATGGCCATGATTGGCGCGTGGACCCGTTCAAGTCCAGCCCATTTGACCCAGTCAGGCGCGTGATGGCCGATCGGCAAACCCCCGGCGGATGGAAGCTGCGCTGGCTGAACGCCCGCAACCGCATGCTGGCCGATCCGGCATTTCAGCGGTTGGCGATGCGCAATCCGCTGCTGCGCCGCACCGCCCGCCGCCACGCCAATGCGATGTTTGC
>DAITMD010000277.1:0-3345 GCA_036835345.1 Sandarakinorhabdus sp.
TGCCACAGCACCAGCGTGATGGCGCCGAACACCAGCGTGATGATCAGCGCCGTCATCAGCGAACGCAGCCGCATCCGGCGCTTGGCGGTATCGAAGCTGCGCTCCACGCCGGCGGCAAAGCGCGCGGTTTCGCGGTCTTCCTGGGTAAAGGCCTGCACGATTCGGATGGCGCCTAGCACTTCGGACACCATGGTGCCCAGATCAGCCACCCGGTCCTGGCTGGTGCGGGACACGTCGCGCACCTTCCGGCCCAGCAGGATCAGCGGCACCATGGTGAGCGGAATGACCAGCAGCATCAGCAGGGTGAGGCGCGGCGAAACCCAGAACATATAGGCGATGCCGCCGACGCCCATCACGCTGTTGCGCAGCGCCAGGCTGGCGGAGGTGGCGACCACCTGTTCGATGATCGCGGTATCAGAGGTGATGCGGCTGGCGATTTCGGCCGGGCGGTTTTCTTCGAAGAACACCGGATCCAGCGTCACCAGATGGCGCTGCACGGCGGTGCGCAGATCGGCAACCACCCGCTCGCCAATCCAGGTGACGAAGTAAAAGCGCACGGCAGTTGCAGTGCCCAGCACCAGCACGAGACCCAGAAAACCGGTGAAGAAGGGCGCAATCGCAGCCGGATCGCTGCCGCGCGAAAAGCCGTTGTCCACCACCATCTTCAGCCCCTGCGGGATGGCCAGCGTGGACATGGCGGCCACCGCCAGCGCCAGCAGCGCCAGCGACAATTGCAGCGGATAGGCGCGCGAAAACTGCCACAACAGCTTGAGCCGGGACAGTTTTCGCTCGGCCGGAGGCGGCAGCGGCGGTTTAGGCGGACGGGAAGCCATGCGGGCTGTTAGCAGGGCTTTGAGCATCGCTCAATGGCCGCGGCGCGCGTCATGATCGGCGCGGCCGGGCCGCGCTGAACCGGCCGCACCCTGATTATTTGCGGTATTGCCGCGCTTTCATGCAGGCAAGCGCGAAATTTCTGTTTATGCTGCACCTGCGATATGGCGGTGCGGCAAAGCCGTGCGGCCGGCCCAGAGGGTAAAATGAGGGCCCGCGTTGAAAGGGTTACGATGCTTTACACTGCTTATGAAATGCAGCGGGCCTGGCTCGCCGGGGCCGGGATGGCCGCCAAAACCGGTTCGGAATGGCTGCTTGCGGCGCAGAGCCCGATGGCCTGGACGCCGGCGGCGCCAATCATGGCCCGCGCGCTGGAGGTGTTTTCCCACGTTGTCGAGCCGCGCACCAAGCCGGCCTTCGGCTTCCGGTCGACGATCATCGATGGTCTGCCGGTGCCGGTTTCGGAAGACGTGGTGCTGCGCAAGCCCTTTGGCCAGTTGAAGCATTTCCGCCGCGGCATCGGCCTTAATGGGGATGGCCGCCGCGATCCGCGCGTGCTGGTGGTGGCGCCGATGTCGGGCCATTTCGCCACCCTGCTGCGCGGCACGGTGGAGCGCCTGCTGCCCGACCATGATGTGTTCATCACCGATTGGCGCGATGCCAAGATGGTGCCCTTGTCGGAAGGCCGCTTCGATCTGGATGACTATGTCGATTATCTGATCGAATATCTGGAACTGCTGGGGCCGGACACGCACATCATTGCCGTGTGTCAGCCGTCGGTGCCGGCGCTGGCCGCCGTGGCGCTGATGAACGCCGACGATCATCCCTGCACGCCGCCCAGCCTGACGATGATGGGCGGCCCGGTGGATACGCGCAAGGCGCCGACATCGGTGAACGAACTGGCGATGAAGCGGCCCTATGCCTGGTTTGAACAGATGCCGATCCAGGAAGTGCCGGGCATCTGGCCGGGTGCCGGGCGCAAGGTCTATCCGGGTTTCCTGCAATTGTCGGGCTTCATGTCGATGAACCTGGCCAACCACATGAAATCCCATTGGGAAATGTTCAAGCATCTGGTGCAAGGCGATGACGACAGCGCCGATGCGACCAAGGCATTTTACGATGAATATCGTTCGGTGTGCGACATGACCGCCGAATTTTATCTGCAGACCATCGATCTGGTGTTCCAGCGGCAGGCCCTGGCCACCGGCCAATATTATCACCGGGATCGTCTCGCCGATCCGGCCGCCATCACCCGCACCGCGCTGCTGGCCATCGAAGGCGAGCGTGACGATATTTCCGGTGTGGGCCAGACCCGCGCGGCGCTGGAAATCGCCGTCAATCTGGACGACGACAAGAAACTTTATCATCTGGCGCAGGGTGCCGGCCATTATGGCATCTTCAACGGCAGCAAATGGCGCGACAGCATCGCGCCGATTGTCGAGCAGTTCATCCGCACGCATGATACCGGCCGTGTTGCGCCGGCGCCGCTGCGCGTGGTGGTGCCGCGCCCGGTCGATCTGGTCGTGCCGCCGGGTATCGAGGTCGCCTAACCGGCGAGTTGCTGTTCCAGTTCCGCCAGTTCCAGCCAGCGCAGTTCGGCCGCGTCCAGCGCGGCGCGCAGCGCATCCAGTTCGCTGGTAAGGGCAGCAAAGCGCGCCGGGCTTTTGGCATAGAGATCGGGATCGGCCAGCGCCGTTTCGCGGGCGGCTATGTCGCGCTGCATCGCTGCGATCCGCGCCGGCAGATCGGCCAGTTCGCGGGCATCCTTGTAACTGAGTTTGCCGGCTTTTTTCGCGGTGGCCGGCGCGGCGGCGGATTTGGCGCGCGCGGCTGATGGCGTGGTTTCGGCGCTGTCCCGCCGGGCCGCCCAGTCGCTCCAGCCGCCCACGCTCACCTCCGCGCCGCCCTTGCCGTCAAGCGCCACGATCATCGTCACCACCCGGTCAAGGAAGGCGCGATCGTGGCTGACCAGCAGCACGGTGCCGTCATAATCGCCGATCACTTCCTCGATCAGGTCCAGCGTTTCCATGTCGAGATCGTTGGTCGGTTCATCCAGCACCATCAGGTTCGAAGGGCTGGCAAATTCGCGCGCCAGCAGCAGCCGCGACTGCTCGCCGCCCGACAGACTGGCAGCGGGCGCATCCAGCACGCCCGGTTCGAACAGATAATCCTTCAGATGGCCGACAACATGCTTCTTGGCGCCGCCCACCTCCAGCCACTCGCCGCCATCCGCCAGCACTTCGCGCACCGTGCGGCCCACCAGGCGCTGGCGCTGCTGATCGATGACGGTCGGGTTCAGCGCGGCGCTGCGGGTGATGCTGCCGCTGCCGGGTTGCAGCTGGCCCAGCAGCAGCCGGATCAGCGTGGTCTTGCCGGCGCCATTGGGGCCGATGATGCCGATGCGATCGCCCTTGCGGACGCGCAGCGCGAAATCCTGGAACAGCACACGGTCGCCAAGGGTGAGCGACAGCGCCTTGGCATCGATCAGGATCCTGGAACCGGGGTCTTCCGATG
>DAITMD010000278.1:0-3340 GCA_036835345.1 Sandarakinorhabdus sp.
CCGCCCGCCGCCCGTCGCAATTGTCGGGCGGAGAGGCGATGCGCGTGGCGCTGGCCCGCGCCCTGGCCCGAAAGCCGGCGGTGCTGCTGCTGGATGAGCCGTTCGCCGCCGTCGATCGCCCGGTCAGGCGCGCGCTGATCGCGCTGGTGGCACAGCTGCGGGCGGCCAGTGCTGCGCCGATGATCGTCGTGACGCACGATCTGGATGAAGCGGCGGGGCTGGCCGATCTGGCGGCCTTCATGGTGGACGGGAAGGTGGTGGAGGCGGGGTCTGCGGGCGTGGTGCTGTCCGATGAGGGCAGCCGTCTGAACCGCTGGCTGGCGGGGTAAGACCATTTCGCTCACTCTCCCGGACCGCGGAAATTGATGCCCACCTCCTGCTGGTAGTTCACACCGCCAGAACCGAGGCTGAGGTTCAGACCGAGCGACATCAGACGATAGGTCGCGACCTTGCTGTTCCAGCCAGTCCGGACCAGCTGGTCACCCTGGCTGCCGGTCGTGTTCCAATGCGATGCGATTGGCGGATTGTGATCAGGTGACGCATCGCCAACTGGCACCAGTGCCCGGCCGGTGGCCGAATCCAAAGCATAGCCTTTGCCCTTTTCCTTGGACGGATCGCCTTCGCTCAGGAACATCCCCGGTGCTGCGGGCGCCAGCAGGCCGGAGATCTTGGCGGTCACCATTGCAGCGCGACTGCTGGATGTGTCGCGGTAAAAGCGGGTCCGTATGTCCTCTCCGGGCACAGCCGGGGCCAGCTTGAACTTGCCGCCACCCAAAGGCACCACCAGTTTGGAGACATGGGTGAAATTTGTGCGTGTCCAGGCTGTGCCTTCCTGGGCGTAGGCCAGCGAACTGCCTCCGCCCAGCGGATTGACCGTGCGGAAACTGACCGGCGCACTGCGTCCATCGGGGCTGCGCCGCAGGACGCTGGCGCTCGACACAACCTGTTCATAGGCACTGCCATGCAGAACCCAGCTGTTTGGGGAAACCGGCACGACAGCCGGGGCGCCTGCGCCTGTTGGCGACGGCGCCGCCGGCTTGGGTCCTGCTCCGCCCGGCTTGGCCACCGGGGATGCACTGCCATCGTCTACGACCGCTGTGGTGGTGGGATTGATAACAAGATCGGCGACCCAGCGCTGGCCCTGTCTGCGCACGGTGATGCGGGTGAGGCCATAGCGAACAGTAAGCAGCGATAGTGCACTGCGCAGGAGCGGCTCGGTGGCGCGACCACGCAGCGGTCTCGCCAGCCTGACGGCATGGGCGGAGGCCAGCCGCAGCCGCTGCGCCGGATCGTTCGGCACGCCGGCCTGTGCCACGAATTTGCCCAGTTTGCGGGCCTGCGCCACGACAAAGGCGATCACCTTGTCCAGGGCCTTTTCGATGGGGGCGCGGATGCGTTTGATCAGGCCCGTGATCGCATCCGACACCCGGCCCAGCCCGGCGATGCGGGCGAGGAAGCTGATCACCAGCACCAGCATCCCAGCCATGGTGCGCTCCACCCGCGCGGCGGCCGCGCCCAGCGCGCCGCTGGCAATGGCCGCGATGCTGTCGATGAAGCTGGTGGCCACCGCCATGATCTGGCGCAGCCGCTCCACGAAGAACATGATCGTGTTGTAGATGGCGATCAGCGCCTGGATGAACGCCCCGGCCGGGCTGAGCATCGATAGCAATTTGGTCACTGCCGCCGTGACGATCTTGGATTTCACGAAATCCATGATGGCATCGATGGCCATCGCCTTCAGATCGCCTACTGCCGCCAGTATCTGCTGCCACGCCGCCGCCGGGCCTTCGGTGACCAGCGTCTTTACCAGCGCAAAGCCGGTTTCCATCGCCTTCACCGCGGTTTCGCCCACCGCCGCCACCAACCGCACCCGAATCTGCGCCCAGGTGACGCCCAGCACGGAGGCAACGAATTTCAGCAGTTCCCGCCCGGTGAAGCCCTGCGGGATATAGACCCCGCTGCCGCCAAGACTGCCGGTCAGCCAGCCGACCAGCGCGGCTTTCAGGTGGCCGAGGAAATTGCCGGCGAAATTCTGGAAGCCCAGTTTGCCGGCGCGCACCAGATTGCCGACAAAGCCGATGGGATTGCGGATGATGGTGGAGAAGGCACCGGCGGCTTTCTTCAGGTAGGGCACGGCGCCGGGGGCCACCACCGCCAGGATGATTTCCAAGAGGCTCAGCACCGTGCCGCCGGCCCAGCGGGTGAAATCGCCGACGAAACCGGCAAATACCCCGAAGATGCGGCCAAACACCTGCGGAATGGTGAGCAGATCGGAAATGGTGAGGCCGGTGAAGATGCTCATCACCCGGCCGGGGATGGAGGTGACCAGCCCGCGGGCGCCGGCCAGCGCGCCCTGAAACCAGGCCCAGGCGCGCGGTCCGGCGCCGGACCGCTGGATATTGTCCCAGATTTCCTGCTGGCCGATCAGCGTCATGAACGCGCCGATCAGCGCCATGGCCGGGCTTTGGCCCTCGTCCGACACCGGGTTGCGCCCCAGCACACCGGTGAGCAGGTTCCAATATGGTATGTTGGCCGCGGCCCATGCGCCCAGCGGCGGCAGGATCGCCTCTTTCACCAGCGCGGCAAAATCGCCGGCAAAGCCGCCAAGGAAGCTGATCACTTCGGAAATCGAGCCTGTTACCAGAGCCTTGGCTTCTTCCCAGATGCTGCCCAGCCGGCCCAGCGCATCCAGCCCCAGCCCGGCGATGAAGCGCCGCACATTGCCGGCGATGGCCCCCACCATGGCCTTCAGCGCGCCGAACTGCCGGGCCAGGAAGGCGGCGCCCTTGTCGAAGATGCCATGGTTGTCGAGCGCGGCGACGATCCTGTCGCCCAGCGGCACCATGCCCACGATGGCGCGCAGCACATCGGCGCCGCTGGCGGAAACCGGCGTGTCGGCGATGGGATCATGGCCGATGGCCATGGTGAACAACCGATAGGCGCGCAGGCTCTGCGCCCGGCCGGCAAAGAAGGCGCGCGCCCGCCGCGCCACTTCGGCCAGTGCATCGCCGGCCTTGTCGGCCACCCAGTCCACTGCATCGCCAAACACGCTGCGCTGGGCGATGGGCAGTTTCTGCACCGTGTGCACCGCTTCGTGGGCGATCAGCGTGCGGCCCTCGGCGGTATCGGGGCGATACTGGCCGGCAGCGAAATAAATGTCGCCGCCCACGGTGACGGCGCGCGCGCCCATCGCCGCGGTGCGGGCGGCAGCGGCGGCATCGGCGTGGATGCGCACGCCCGACAGATCGGCGCCCATCGCCGCGCCCATGGACCGCGCCAGCGCGGGCGGCAGGCCGCTGCCGCCGCTGCCGGCGGCGGAGCGCAAACGAGGGGCGGCGGG
>DAITMD010000279.1:0-3307 GCA_036835345.1 Sandarakinorhabdus sp.
CGCGCGCAGCCTGCCGCTGGATCTGGGCCTTGCCTATCTGTCGGGCGGCGGGGCCAGCGGCGCGCCGGTAACCCTGCGCACCCGCGTGGTGCCGCGCAGCATCAGCGTGCCGGGCTATGACGGCTGGACCTTTTCGGCGCAGAGGATCACCCCCGGCCTTGTCACGCTGGACGGCGACGGGGAGGACGCCGGCGGGGGCGGCACCGCCATCCGCGCTGCCGAACAGCCGCTGCGGCTGGGCCCGGCCGGCACGGCGCGGGTCAGCGCCAGCGGCTGGCCAGCGCTCAACGAACCGTCAACGCTGGTGGCGGAACTGGACTATGCCGATGCCAATGGGGAAATCGCCACCAGGGTGACGCGGCTGCCGCTGGAAAGCGCCGCGGTGCGCATCGGCATGGCCAGCGACGGCTGGCTGATGAAGGCCAATGATGTGCGGCTGAAGCTGGTGGTGCTGGGGCTGGACGGCAAGCCGCTGGCCGGGCGCAAGCTGAAGGTGAGGCTGTATTCCCGCGAAATCATCTCCACCCGCAAACGGCTGGTGGGCGGTTTCTATGCCTATGACAATGCGGCCGAAACCCGCGAACTGGGCGCCGCCTGCGATACCCGCACCGATGCCGGCGGCCGCGCGCTGTGCCGCATCGATGCCGGCGTGTCGGGCGAGGTGATCGCGCTGGCCGAGGCGCTGGACGACAGCCGCCGCCCGGCCCGCGCCAGCCTGAGCCTGTGGCTGGCCGGCGATGATGACTGGTGGTTCGGCGGCGACAATGGCGACCGCATGGATCTGGTGCCCGAAACCCCCGGCGTGGCAGCGAACGGCACCGCCCGCCTTCAGGTGCGCATGCCGTTCCGCGAAGCCACCGCGCTGGTCAGCGTGCTGCGCGGCGGCGTGATGGACTCCTTCGTCACCACCCTGTCGGGCAAGGACCCGGTGATCGAGGTGAAGATGAAGGGGCATTATGCCCCCAATGTCTATGTCTCGGTGCTGGCCGTGCGCGGGCGGGTGGCGGGCTGGCGGCTGTGGCTGGCCGATCTGGCGCGGCGCTGGAATCTGCCGTGGCTGAGCCGGGAAGGCGCCTATCCCACGGCGCTGGTTGATCTGGCCAAGCCCAGTTACCGGCTGGGTATCGCGAAACTGAATGTCGGCTGGGACGCGCAGCGCCTCGCCGTCAGCGTGGTGCCGGATCGGCCCACCCATGCCGTGAAGGAGGCCGCCAGCGCGCGCGTGACGGTGACGACGCCCAAGGGCCAGAAATTGCCCGCCGACGCCGAAATCGCCTTTGCCGCCGTTGACGAGGCACTGCTGCAACTGGCCGACAACGACAGCTGGAACCTGCTGGATGCGATGATGGGGCAGCGCCCGCTGGGCGTGGT
Organism: Sandarakinorhabdus sp.; assembly: GCA_036835345.1. Classification (GTDB taxonomy): domain Bacteria; phylum Pseudomonadota; class Alphaproteobacteria; order Sphingomonadales; family Sphingomonadaceae; genus Sandarakinorhabdus. The sequence continues at coordinate 1,372 of DAITMD010000279.1, forward strand.
GCTGGCCACGGCGCAGGGCCAGGTGGTGGGCAAGCGCCATTATGGCCGCAAGGCAGTGGCGGCGGGCGGCGGCGGCGGCGCATCGGCGGCTCTGCTGCGCCGCGATTTCACTCCGGTGATCGCCTGGTCCGGTCGGGTGCCACTGAACGCCGATGGCCAGGCGGTGGTGCCATTCCGCCTGAACGACAGCCTTTCGGGTTTCCGGCTGGTGGCAATCGCCAGCGCCGGCGGCGGCCTGTTCGGCACCGGCACGGGCAGCGTGCGCACCACCCAGGATCTGCAGATTTTGCCCGGCATCCCGCCGCTGGTGCGGCAAGGCGATGCCTATGTCGCCACGCTGCTGGTCCGCAACACCACCGCGGCCGCGATGGAGGTGACGATCACCGGCAAGGCCGGCGCGCAGGCCCTGCCGGAACGGCGGATCACCCTGCCTGCCGGCGCAGCGCAGACGCTGGCCTATGATATGACCGCGCCGGCCGCCGGCACCATCGGCTGGCAGTTGAGCGCCGCCGCCGGCAGCGCCCGCGACGCCGTGGCCATCACCCAGATCGTCGAACCGGTGGTGCCCATGGCCATCACCGCCGCCAGCCTGCTGCGCGCTGGCGAGCCATTGTCGCTCGCCGCCCCGGCCGGCGCAAAGCGCGGCGAAATCCGCATCGCGCTGTCGCCATCGCTGGGCGGCGCGCTGGCCGGCGTGCGCGCCCATATGTCGGCCTATCCCTATGATTGCCTGGAACAGCGCCTGTCCCGCGCTGTCGCCACCGGCAACCGCGCCGCCTGGGATGCGGACATGGCCGGGCTGGGAAGCTGGCTGGATGGCCGCGGCCTGCTGCGCTTCTTCCCGTCTGATGCGCTGCCCGGCGATCCGGCGCTTACCGCCTATGTGCTGCGCCTGTCGCGCCTGTCCGGCTGGGCGCTGCCAGCGGCCGAGCGTGCCCGCATGATCGCCGGCCTGACCCCCATCGCCGAAGGCCGCACGCGGGACAGCGAGCCCACGCGCCTCACCGCGCTGGCGGCGCTGGCCGGCGAGGGGGTGCGCGTGTCGGCCATGCTGTCCGGGCTTTCGGTGCGGCTCGATCAGTGGGATGCCGGCGCGCTGCTGGACTGGCGCGATGTGGCGGCGGCCAGCGGGCAGCGCGTGACCGCCATCGATGCGCGGCTGAAGGCCAAGCTGGATGCGCGCGGCAGCATCACCAGATTGGCCGGCGGCGGCGACTGGGGCCTGACCGGATCGCCCGATGCAGTGATGGCGCGGCTCGTACTGCTGGCTGCCGGCGAATGGCCGGCCGATGCGCCGCGCCTCGCACGCGCCGCCATGCTGGCGCAGCAGCGCGGCCATTGGGACAGCACGCCGGCCAACGCGCTGGGCACGCTGGCGATGGCGCGCTTTGCCGCGCGGTTCGAAGCGGAGCCGGTGGCCGGCCGCACTGATGTGACGCTGGCCGGCACCACGCGGCAGGTGAACTGGCCGAACGCAGCGCCGGTGCTGCTGCCGTTGCCGGCCGCGCCCGCACCGCTACAGGTCCGCCATCAGGGCAGCGGCCAGCCGTGGGTGCTGGCGCAGGTTGCCGCCGCCGTGCCGGCCACGCGCGCGGTGGCGAACGGGCTGGAGCTGAAACGCGAGATCATCCCCGTCAATCAGGCCGTGAAGGGCCGCTGGAGCCGCGGCGACGTGCTGGCGGTGCGGATTACGCTCAGCGCCCGCGCGCCAACGCCGTGGGTGGCACTCACCGATCCGATACCGCCCGGCGCCACCATATTGGGCGGCGCGCTGGGCGGGCGGTCGGAACTTCTGGCCGGCGGTAGTAGCAGCGGCCCCGCCCCGACCTGGCAGGAGCGGCGCACCGGGGCCTATCGCGCCTTCTGGCAGTTGCTTGGCCCGGGCGGCGCTTCCGTTGAATATCGCATCCGGCTGGGCAGCGCCGGGCGCTTCACC
>DAITMD010000280.1:0-3302 GCA_036835345.1 Sandarakinorhabdus sp.
CATCCGGCGAGATGGCCGGCATGGCGGCATCGGGGGCATGGGCGGCAATCTCGTCGGCCAGGCAGCCCCGCGCTGCGAACGGCGCATCCAGCATCAGCACCTGTTTGAGGCCGGTCTCACGCCGCGCCGCCTCCACCATTGGCAGGAAGGCGGTTTCCGTCACGATCAGATCAATGCCGGCATCCGACAATATATAGGCGATCTCCCGCGCCACCAGCCGGGCATTGATCGCCACCAGCACGGCGCGCAGCCGGAAACAGGCGCACATCAACGTGACGAAATCCGGGTGATTGAGCGCCAGCCAGCCCACCCGGTCCCCCGGCTGCACGCCCATCGCCCGCAATAGCGCCACCGTCTGCAGCACGCGGGCGTGAAAATCGCCCCAGCGCCACAGCGCGCCATCCACGCGGATGGCCGGCCGGTCCGGCGTGGTTGTCGCATAATGGCCGCTGATCTCGGCCAGCGTGGCAAAAGCTGGTGGCATGTCATTCTCCCCGCCGCAAACTGTGCCGAACCGGGGCGCAATTTGCCACTGTCCATTGCGGGCGGGCCGGCCTCACTGTAAGGCGCTGGCCATGGCCAACACCTCCCTCGCCTTCGTCAATATCTTCATCATGATCACCCAGCTGTTGATCTGGGGCCTGGTGGCATGGGCGATTGCCAGCTGGCTGGTCGCCTTCAATGTCATCAACACCAGCAACCGCTTTGTCAGCGGCATCCTGAGCGCGCTGGACCGGGTCTATGATCCGATGGTGCGGCCGATCCGCCGCTTCATGCCGGATTTCGGCGGCATCGATCTGTCGCCGCTGGTGCTGTGGCTGCTGCTGTCGGGCCTGCAGATGCTGGTGCCGGCGCTGGTTGCCGATGTCGGCCTGCTCAGGTGACCGCAGCCCTGATTGACGGCAAGGCCCGGGCGGCAGCGCTCAGGGCCGAAGTTGCAGCGGGCGTTTCGGCCTTCGTGGCCACCCACGCCCGCGCGCCGGGCCTCACCGTGGTGCTGGTGGGCGATGATCCGGCCAGCGCGGTCTATGTCGGCGCCAAGGGCAAGGCCACAAGCGAGGTTGGCATGATTTCCGGGGAGCACCGGCTGCCGGCCGATACGCCCGAGGCCGATCTGCTGGCGCTGATTGCCCGGCTGAACGCTGATCCGGGGGTTGATGGCATATTGGTGCAATTGCCGCTGCCGGCCCATATCGATGGCGACCGGGTGATTGCCGCCATCGATCCGATGAAGGATGTCGATGGCTTTCACCCCGTCAACGCCGGGCGGCTGGCCATCGGCCAACAGGCGCTGGTGCCGTGCACGCCGTCGGGCTGCATGCTGATGATCCGCGAGGCCTATGCCAATGTGGGGCGCGACATCACCGGGCTGGAGGCGCTGGTCATCGGCCGTTCCAACATCGTGGGCAAGCCGATGGCGGCGCTGCTCACGCAGGCCAGCGCCACCGTGACCATCGCCCACAGCCGCACCCGCGATCTGGCGGCGCATGTGGCGCGCGCCGACATCCTAGTCGCTGCCGTGGGCGCGGCGCATCTGGCGGCGCATGTGGCGCGTGCCGATATACTGGTGGCGGCGGTGGGCGCGGCGCATCTGGTGCAGGGCGAATGGATCAAGCCGGGTGCCTGCGTGATCGATGTCGGCATGAACAGGTTTGCGCTGCCGGATGGCAGGACGAAGCTGACCGGTGATGTCGATTTCGAGAGTGCCCGCCTGCGCGCCGGCTGGATCACCCCGGTGCCCGGCGGCGTTGGCCCGATGACCATCGCCTGCCTGCTGGCCAACACGTTGCAGGCGGCAACTGCCAGGGCCGCAGCGTGATGGGCCTCACGCTGGATGGCCCGCTGGTCAGCCTGTTCGTCTCGGCGTTCGTCACGTTGTTCGTGGTGATCGATCCGCCCGGCTGTGTGCCGATCTTCTCCAGCCTGACCGCCGGCACCTCGGCCCGCCACCGCCGCGACATGGCGGTGCGCTCCAGCCTGATCGCCACCGGCGTGCTGATCGCCTTTGCGCTGGGCGGGGAAGCGTTTCTTTCGGCGCTGGGCATCACGCTGCCGGCCTTCAAGATCGCCGGTGGCATCATGGTGTTCCTGATCGCCATCGACATGGTGTTCGAAAAGCGCACCCAGCGCCGCGAAAACCGCGCCGAGGAAGTGAAATCATCGGCTGCGGCATCGGGCAAGCAACTGGAAGAGGAAGATATCAGCACCTTCCCGATGGCCATCCCGATGCTGGCCGGGCCGGGCTCCATCGCCACGGTGATGCTGCTGTCGGCGCGCACCGGCGGCGATCTGGCCGCCGAAGCGGTGGTGCTGGCGGCGCTGCTGGCGGTGCTGGCGCTCACCTTCCTGTGCCTGCTGGCCGCCGCGCCGATCATGAAACTGATGGGCGCGAAATTCGAAGGCGCGCTCACCCGCCTCTTGGGCGTGGTGCTGGCGGCGCTGGCGGCACAGTTCGTGGTGGACGGGATCAAGCAGAGTTTTGGATTGTAATGGAGATCATCATGCCCTCAGCCCTCATCATCGGTGCTTCACGCGGCCTTGGCCTTGGCCTCGTCAAGGAATGGCGCAGCCGCGGCATGGACGTGGTGGCCACCAGGCGCGGCCCCGCCCCGGAACTGGACGCCACCGGCGCCGAAGTCCACAGGCTGGATATGGACGATGCCGCCGCCGTGGCCGCGCTGGCCGCCACACTGGGCGCGCGCCGCTTCGATGTCGTGCTGATCAACGCCGGGGTGAGCGAGCCGCGCGCGCAAACGGTGCATGACGTGCCGCGCGAAGCGGGTGAGGCCGGCACCTGGGGCGCGCTGCTGTGGACCAACGCGCTCGCCCCGGTGCGCGCCGCCCGCCTTCTTGAACCGCTGGTGGCGGATGGCGGCGTGCTGGCCTTCATGACCTCGATCCTGGGCAGCGTCGCCTTGCGCACCCAGGCCGTGGCCGATCTCTACAGCGCATCCAAGGCCGCGCTCAACAGCCTGTCGCGCGGCTTTGCCGCCGAGCATCCGGCGCGCACCATCATCAACCTGCACCCCGGCTGGGTGAAGACCGACATGGGCGGCGATGACGCGCCGGTGGAAATCGCCGATTCGTGCCGCGGGATGGCCGATGTGCTCAGCGCGGCAGCCGGCACGCCGGGGCAGCGCTATCTGGACTATCAGGGCAACACATTGCCCTGGTAAACGCGAAACGGCCCGGCCATTGCGGGCCGGGCCGTTCACTTTCGCGCGCGTAATTTCAGGCGGTCAGCGCCCGGCGGCGGTTGCGCCGCGCCGCGCCCACCAGGCCAAAGCCGGCGATCAGCATCG
>DAITMD010000281.1:0-3283 GCA_036835345.1 Sandarakinorhabdus sp.
CATCCAGCGCATTTTCGATGCGGGCGGTCAGATCGATCTGGCCGGTCAGGTGCCATGCGCCAGACAGGGTGACCATCGTATAGGCCGGCAGCGTGACGGGCACGAACAACGCGAAATCCGTATCGCCGCGCGCGCCGGTGATGGCGGCGGCGGCAGACAGATCGAACTGCGGCCCGGTGTAGATCAGCGCCGCGCTGCCGCTGTGGCGCGGCCGGCGCACTTCGCGCAAGCGGGCATTGCCGGCCACCTGCTGCTGGTTGGCATCGAGGAAGGTGTAGCTGGCCGTCAGGCTCAGCCCCTTGGCCAGCTGTGCCGCACCCGATACTTCCACGCCGCGCCGCTTGCTGCGGCCGGTGGCGTTGGCGACGCCCGACAGGAAGGTCGTACTGTCGAAGGTGGAGACAATCTCATCGTCCAGCGTGGCATCGAACAGGGTGACATCGATGTTGCGGCTGCCGTCGTTCCAGCCGATGCCGGCCTCCACGCTGCGGCTGCGTTCGGGCTTCAGGTTTGGATTGCCGACGAAGAAGCCGGGGAAGAAGCCGAATTGATCGAAGAAGGTCGGATCGGCAATGCCGGTGCCCCAGGCGGCGTGCAGGCGCAGATCGCCAATCGGCACCACGCCGTCCAGCCGGAATGTGGTGGCATCGGCGAAGGCGGTGTTGAGATCGCGGCGCACGGCGGCCCCGGCAGAAGGCCCGGCGGCGGTGGTCAGCCGATATTCGCCGATCAGGCTGGTCTGGCGGCGGCGCTGGCGCTGGTTCGATAGCGCAGCGCTGTTGGCATCGCTGCTGACAAAGCGTTCGGTTTCAACGTCCAGCGCAGCGGTGAGCCGGTGATCGGCGCCCAGCGCCGCGAGCGCGCCGGTGGATTGCAGGCGAAACAGATCGCGCCGGCCATCGCTGCGGTTCTGGAACTGGCCGGCGTTGCGGTTGATGTTGTCAGCCCGGACCGCCATGTAGCTGGCGCGGGTGGTCCAGCCGCCGTCCAGCAGCGCCAGTGCTGCCTCGGCGCGCAGCGCGGTCTGCCGGCTGCGGGTGGAGAGCGGTTCGTCGCGGGGCACGCCGGCGGTGAAATCAAAACCATCAAATTGTGACGTGCTGTCCTGCCGCCGGCCGACCAGCAGCAGGGTGAGCGCCGGGCTGGCGCGCCATTCGATGCGGCCATGGGCGGTGATATTCTCATAGCCGTCGCGGTCACCGCCGACATTGGCGATGTCATAGCCCTGGGTGGACAGGCCGGAGAGCTGACCACTGACCGTCACCGTCTGCCCGGCCCAGCCGCCGCCGATCCCGCCGCGCAGCGTGCCCAGGCTGCCGCCCTGCGCTTCGCCATAGAGCAGGCTGCCGTTGGCGGGCGCGCGGGTGGTGATATTGATGACGCCGCCGATGGCCTGGCTGCCCCACAGGGCGCTTTGCGGGCCGCGCAGCACTTCGATGCGGTCCACGCCGTGGCTGAGCAGGGTTTCGATGCGAAACTCGCCCGAAGACGCCGGGTCGTTCATTTCGATGCCGTCGATGAAGGTGATGCTGTGGTTGGCCTCGGCGCCGCGAATGCGGATCTGCGTCTGCGCACCCAGCGGCCCGGTCTGCGCGACGGCGACACCGGGGACGAGGCCGAGATAATCCTTCACCAGCGGCAGCGACAGGCCTTCGATCTGATTGATGCGGATCTGGCTGATGCTGATACCGGTTTCGTTGATGCTGACAGGGGTGCGGCTGGCGGCAACGGTGATGGTGGCAGGATAAGACGGATCAGCTTCGATGGCGGAATCCGCTGGCGCGGCAGCCGCAGCGGCAAACAGGAACAGGGAAAGCACGGGCAGGGCCTTTCGTTCGGTCCGGCAACATGGGCCGGACAGGTGGACGACACGAAGTCGCCACGAACGAAAGGGCAGGCAGGGGCGGGGTTGCCGCTGCCGTTCCACCGTCTCATGCTCCGCTGGACCCGGCAGGCATGGGGCGACCCTTTGCGGTGCGCGATGCGGCCACAAAGGGAACGGCAGGTCTCCTGGCTTGCGGCTCGTCGCGCACCCTGCCGCCTTCCCGGTTTCCCAGTGGCTGATGGCAGGATGCTGGCCGCTTACAGTTGCGGGCACAGCGCCGGACTTGGGGTTTCCCCCACACCGGCTTCCCTATTCTCCCGCCGGTCAGGGCGGGCACCGTTCGGCGCTGTGGTTACGCCTGTTGCAATCAAGCGGTCAAGCCGGTATGGCCCGCCGCCAATGTCTCTGGCATTTTCTTGGCCCGGTCGGAACCGGTCCGCTCAAAAGGAAACACACATGAAGTCCGGCATCCATCCCGAATATCACAGCATCACCGTCAAGATGACCGACGGCACCACCTACCAGACCCGCAGCACCTGGGGGAAGGAAGGTGATACGATGAACCTGGAAATCGATCCGACCAGCCACCCGGCGTGGACCGGCGGCACCGGGCGCATGCTGGATGCCGGCGGGCAGGTGGCGCGCTTCAACAAGCGCTTTGCCAGCTTTGGCCTGGGTGCCAAGAAATAAGCCTGCCCGTCAGGCCAGGTTGAAAGGGGCGGCCTGACGGGTCGCCCTTTTTTATCCCGTCACCATCGCTCTGGCTGCGGCATAATCGGCCTTGCCATTGGGCGCGCGCGGAACCTTGGCCACCACGTGCACCGTCTTGGGCGTCTTGTAACCGGCCAGATGCTGGCGCACATGCGCGCGCAGTTCCTCCACATCCACGCCGCGCGTGGCTTCGACCACGGCGGTCACGCACTGGCCCCATTTCTCGTCGGGCAGGCCGAACACCAGCGCGTCTTCGATGGCGGGGTGGGTTTTCAGGGTTTCCTCCACCTCTTCGGGGAACACTTTCTCGCCGCCGGTGTTGATGCACTGGCTGCCGCGCCCAAGCAGGATGAAGCTGCCATCGGCTTCGATGATGGCGAAATCGCCGGGGATGGAATAACGCTTGCCGTCGATTTCGGGGAAGGTGGCGGCGGTCTTTGCCGGGTCTTTCCAGTAACCGCGCGGAATGAGCCCGCCGCGCGCGATGCGGCCCATGGTGCCGGGCGGAACGGGCTTCATGTCGTCGCCGATGATCAGCGTGTTGCCATCGGCCATGAATTTCGTCGGTGCGCCGGCATTGTCCTTGGTCTGCGCTGCGGCACCCAGGCCCAGGCCTTCGGATGAACCCAGCGAATCGACGATCATCATGTTCGGTGCGTGGCCCAGCAGGCCGGCCTTCACCTCTGGCGACCACATGGTGCCCGACGAGATCATGACGTTCAGCGTGGCGATGCTGCCGATGCCGGC
>DAITMD010000282.1:0-3243 GCA_036835345.1 Sandarakinorhabdus sp.
GCCGCCCGGCCGCCCACGATATCGCGGATGCCGGCAAAGAAATCGCTGAAGATGTTGGCGCCCATGATGGCCTCGCCCGAAACGACGCCCAGATAATCGCCAACCTTGCGGCCTTCGACGAAATTGGTGGTGGTGATGATCATCACGCCTCTCCTGTTCAGGCCAGATTGGCCAGCGCCTGTTTCAGCATCACGCCGCACAGATGCGCCCGGTAATCGGCGCTGGCGTGAATATCGCTGTTCAGATCATCTGCCGGCATGGCCGGGGCATCTGTTCCGGCGGCCAGCGCGGCCTCGGCGGCGGTCCAGCGAAACACGCCGGGGCCGGCGCCGGTCACCGCCACCCGCCACCCGTCTGCAAAGCGCGCCACATAGACGCCCACCATGGCATAGCGCGAGGCCGGATTGCGGAACTTGGCATAGGCGCTGGCCTCTGGCACCCGGAAACCGATGCGGGTGATGATCTCCCCCTCGGCCAGCGCGGTGGTGAACATGCCCTGGAAAAAATCATCGGCGCCGTGGCTGGCACGATCGGTTTCAATCACCGCATCCAGCGCCAGCACGGCGGCCGGATAATCGGCAGCCGGATCATTGTTGGCCACACTGCCGCCCAGCGTGCCGCGATTGCGCACCTGCGCATCGCCGATGCCGGCGGCCAGCGCGGCAAGGCCGGGAATGGCGGTAGCGCCGGCGGCAACATCGGCATGCGCCGTCATCGCGCCGATCCACAGCCGGTCGCCCGCCACCGCGATGCCGGACAGGCCCAGCGCCGACAGATCGACCAGTGCATCGGGCATGCGCAGCCGGGATTTCATCGCCGGGATCAGCGTGTGGCCGCCGGCCAGATAGGCGGCCTCCCCGCCGCCGGCGAACTGCGCCGCAGCGTCGGAAAGGCTGCGCGGCGTGTGGAAGGCAAAATCACGCATGCGCCGTCTCCGCCTGGGCCGCCATGGCCGCCGCGCCGGCCACGATCGCCTTGATGATGTTCACATAACCGGTGCAGCGGCACAGATTGCCTTCCAATTCGTGCGCCACCAGCTCCGGCGACAGGCTGGTGCCGTGGCGGCGCACCATTTCCAGCCCGGCGATCACCATGCCGGGCGTGCAGAAGCCGCATTGCAGGCCGTGCGCGTCGCGGAACGCCTGCTGCATCGGGTGCAGCGCTTGCTGTGTGCCCAGCCCTTCGATGGTGGTGATGCGCCCGGCCTGTGCCTGCGCCGCCAGCAAGGTGCAGGCCTTCACCGCCGCGCCGTCCAGCAGCACGTTGCAGGCCCCGCACTGGCTGGTGTCGCAGCCGATATGGCTGCCGGTCAGCCCCAGATTGTCGCGCAGCACATCGATCAGGAGGGCAGCGGCGGGAGCCTCCACATCATGGCTGTGGCCGTTGATCGTCAACTGCATCCGCATCGCGTTCCCCTTTTGCTGTCAGCCTATAGGGCGGCCGCGCGGCCCACAACCGCCATCAGATGCCCAAGGCGGCGCGATAGGTTTCCAGCAGCGCTTCGGCCTCCTGCCGGGCGGCGGTTTCCATCTTGCGCAGGCGCACCAGCGATTTCATCGTCTTGATGTCGAACCCGGTGCCCTTGGCTTCGGCATAGACATCCTTGATGTCGTCGGCGATGCCCTTCTTCTCTTCCTCCAGCGTCTCGATCCGTTCGATGAACAGGCGCAGCTGGGTGGCGGAAACGGTTTCGTCGGTCATGTGGGTCCTCAATTATGGGGCAGCCTCGGCGGTTACCGGACGGCCTCGTTCTTCGCCAGCGATTCGGCCATCAGATCCAGCTGCGCCTGCGTGGCCGGCGTCTGGTGCAGCGCCTTCCATTCGGCCTGGGTCATGCCATAGACGTGGGTGCGGCCTTCGTCTTTCGACAGCGCAAGGCCGATCGCCTCGGCTTCTTCGTGCAGCCAGTCGCCCAGGCAGTTGCGGCAGAACCCGCCCCAGCCCATCAGATCGACATTCTGTACGTCGCTGCGCTGGCGCAGATGCAGCAGCAGCCGGCGAAAGGCAGCCGCCTCCAGCCGCTCGCGGGTAGGGTCGTCGGTCAGGATGGTCATTTGTCTGTCTCTCCCGTGTGGCGCCGCGCCGTTTCAGCCGCTAACGTGGCGGCGAACAGCAGGAAATTCGTGATGTCGCGCCATCTTCTCCCCCGAAGCCGCCGGGTCAAGGTGCTGGCCACTTTGGGCCCGGCATCCGCCACCGAAGCCATGATCGAGCGGCTGCACAGCGCCGGCGCCGATGCCTTTCGCGTCAACATGAGCCACGGCAGCCATGCCAGCCAGGGCGCGCTGATCCGCGCGGTGCGCGCCGTGGAAAAGGCCAGCGGCCGGCCGATTGCCATATTGGCCGATCTGCAGGGTCCAAAGCTGCGTGTTGGCAAATTTGCCGGCGGCAGTGCCGAACTGGCGGCCGGGCAGGCCTTCCGGCTGGACCGGCGGGCTGCTGCCGGCAATGCAGACCGCGTGCAACTGCCGCATCCGGAAATCTTTGCCGCGGTGCGCCCCGGTGCGCGCCTGCTGGTGGATGATGGCCGCATCGTGCTCAGGGTGACCGCGGCGGCAAAGGAGGCGATCGATTGCGTGGTGGAGGTGCCCGGCACCATCCGCGACAACAAGGGGGTGAATATCCCCGATGTGGTGGTGCCGCTGCCGGCGCTGACGCCCAAGGACCGCGCCGATCTGGCCTTTGCGCTGGATCAGGGGGTGGACTGGGTGGGCCTCAGCTTCGTACAGCGGCCCGAAGATGTGGCCGAAGCCCGCAGCCTGATCGGCGGCAAGGCGCTGCTGCTGGCCAAGATCGAAAAGCCGGCCGCGCTGGAGCGGCTGGAGGAGATCATGGAGCTGGCCGATGCGGTGATGGTGGCGCGCGGCGATCTGGGCGTGGAATTGCCGCCGCAAAGCGTGCCGCCGGCGCAAAAGCGCATCGTGGCGGTGGCGCGCACGCTGGGCAAGCCGGTGGTGGTGGCCACGCAGATGCTGGAATCGATGATCACCGCGCCCACGCCCACCCGCGCAGAAGTGTCGGATGTGGCAACCGCCATTTATGATGGAGCGGACGCAGTGATGCTGTCGGCCGAAAGCGCCGCGGGCCAGTTTCCAGAGGACGCCGTGGCGATGATGGACGCCATCGCCGATGAAGTGGAGGCCGATCCGGGCTATCAGCGCCGGGTGGATTTCACCAATATCGCCGCCGGCCGCTCGACGGCTTCGGCGATCACGGCGGCGGCAGCGGAAATCGGCCGCACCG
>DAITMD010000283.1:0-3238 GCA_036835345.1 Sandarakinorhabdus sp.
GCGCCGCCACCCGCATCGTCCAGCGCCTGCAGACCCAGCGCGCGATAGGGCGGGTCCGCGCCCCACGCCTTGTCGCCGCCATTGGCCAGATCATAGAGGATGGCACCGGGCACGATGGGGCTTCTGGGCACGCCGGGCAGGTCCATCAGGCCATAGCCGCGCCCGCGCGCGCCCAGCCCCGCGCACACGCCGTCCGCAGCCGCCAGGCCATAGACCGAGCCGCCCGACAGGGCGATGGCGTCCACCTGCTCCACCAGCGCGCCGGGACCCAGCAGATCGGTTTCGCGCGTGCCCGGCCCGCCGCCGCGCACATCGACCGAGGCGGTGGCGGGTGCATCGCACAGCACCAGCGTCACGCCGGTGCGCACGCCTGTGGCTTCGGCCTGGCCGACGCGCAGCCCGGCCACGTCCGTGAGATCATTGCGCGGGCCGCGCCCGGCCATCTAGCCGCCAATCGCGGGCGTGACGCCCTCGGGCATGACATAGCCGATGGGCGCGCCCGGCCCCACTGGAAGGCCAACCCAGACCCAGAAAATGGTCAGCGCCAGTCCGCCAATCAGGAAGGCGAGCGAATAGGGCAGCATGTTCGACAGGAGCCCGCCCATGCCGAACTCGGGGTTCCAGCGCCGGCAGAAGGCCAGCACCATAGGGAAATACACCATCAGCGGCGTGATGATATTGGTCACGCTGTCGCCCACACGATAGGCCGCCGTGGTCATTTCCGGGCTGATGCCCAGGATCATCAGCATCGGCACCAGGAAGGGTGCCATGAACGCCCATTTGGCGCTGGCCGATCCGACCACCAGATTGAGCGCAGCGGCCAGCAGCACCATCACCGCCAGCAGAAGCGGCGCGGGCAGGCCGGCCGACTGCACCGCCTCGGCGCCATGAATGGCGGTGATCGCCCCCAGCCCGGTCCAGTTGAGCATCACCACGAAGTGCGCGGCGGTAAACGCCAGCACGATATAGCCGGCCATGTCCTTCATCGCCTCGGTGGACATGCGCACCACGTCGCGATGGCTTTTGACCGTGCCGGTGGGAATGCCGAAGCACACCCCGCAGATGAGGAATAACAGGAAGAAATACGCGATCAGGCTGTCCAGCATCGGGTTCAGCCGCTCAGACCAGGGCGCGTCCTGGATCTGCAGATACTGGCCCGGCCCGAAGGTGAGGAGCAGCCACAGGCCCGTCACGCCGAGGAAGCCGATCAGCGCCAGCCACAGCCCCTTGCGCTCTTGCGGCGTCAACTGGCTGTCGCCCTTCTGGCTCGACAGCGGCGTGTCGCCGGTAGGGGTATAGGTGCCCAGGCGCGGCTCGATGATCTTGTCGGTGACGAACCAGCCGATGGGGAAGAACACCATCGCCATGCCCAGGATGAAGAACCAGTTGCCCGCCACATTCACCGTCCAGCTGGGATCGATGATGTGCACCGCCGGCTCGGTCACGCCCAGGATCAGCGCGTCGATGGGGCCGGGCATGAAATTGGCCGAAAACCCGCCCGACACGCCCGCAAACGCCGCCGCGATCCCGGCAATGGGGTGGCGGCCCACGGACGCATAGATCACGCCCGACAGCGGGATCAGCACCACATAGGCGGCATCCGACGAATGCGTGGCCACCAGCGCCAGCAGCATGACGATGGGCGTCATCGCCGCCTTGGGCGCATTGCGCAGGCCCGCGCGCAGCGCGGCGGAGAACAGGCCCGAGCGCTCGGCCACGCCCGCGCCCAGCATGATCACCAGCGTCAGCCCCAGCGGGGTGAAGCCGGTGAGCGTGTCGGGCATGGAGGTGAGCAGGCGCTGGATATTGTCGCGCGAGAACAGCGACTGGGCCATCAGCGTCTCGCCGGTGATCGGATTGACCGCGGTGAACTGCGCGAACGCCGCCACCGCCGACATCACCATCAGGATGCCGATCAGCCAGACGAAGATGAAGACCGGATCGGGCAGGCGGTCGCCGAAGCGCTCCACCGCGTCCAGGAACCCGCCGCGGCGTTCGCTGGTGTCTGACTTGGCCATGACAACGCCCTCCTAGCCGGCAACCGGCAGGGTATAGGCGACATCCGCGCCCGGACCCAGCGGCAGGCCGAGATACACCCACCCGACCGTCATCACGATGCCCGCGATCAGAAGCCAGATCGAATACGGGATCATCGCCGAGGTCAGCGATCCGATGCCGAACTCGGGCACCCAGCGGCGCGCAAACACCAGCACCAGCGGGAAATACACCATCAGCGGTGTGATGATATTGGTGGCACTGTCGCCCACGCGGTAGGCCGCCGTGGCCATTTCCGGACTGACATTGAGCAGCATCAGCATCGGCACCAGCACCGGCGCCATCAGCGCCCATTTGGCGCTGGCCGAGCCCACGAACAGGTTGAGCACGCCGGCGAACACCACGATCAGGCCCAGCACGATCGGCAAGGGCAGGCCCGAAGCCTCAATCGCATTGGCACCGTTCACCGCCGAGATCAGGCCCAGCTGCGACTGGTTGAACATTTCCACGAAATAGGCGGCGAAGAAGGCCAGTACGAGATAATAGCCCATGTCCTTCATGGCGCCGGCCATCATGTCCACGATGTCGCGATGGTCCTTGATCGTGCCCGCCGCGCGGCCATAGGCGATGCCGGCAAAGATGAACAGGATCATGAAACCCGCCACCAGGGACGAGAAGAAGGGCACCAGATTCTGCGCCACGCTCAGCTCGGGATCGCCGGCATAAAGCGGCGCATTGCCGCCATAGAGCGAGAACGATCCAAGCGTCACCAGGCTGACCAGATCCACTGTCATGAACAGCCAGACAAAGGACACCGCCAGCACGGCGAGGCCGGCATGGGCCAGGCCCTTTTTTTGCGCCGGCGTGGTTTCGCCTTCGGGGTCTTCATCGCCGGTCCTGGGCGCGCCGCCCGCCACCGTGCCGCCGGTCCACTTGCCCAGGCGCGGCTCCACGATGCGGTCGGTGACAAACCAGATCACCGGCAGGAAGAGGATCGTCATCGCCGCGATGAAGTACCAGTTGCCCGCGATATTCATCGTCCAGGTGGGATCGAGCGCCACCACCGTGGCCTCGGTGATCCCGAACAACAGCGCGTCCAGCTGGCCGGGCAGAAGATTGGCCGAGAAGCCGCCCGACACGCCCGCGAACGCCGCGGTAATGCCGGCGATGGGATGACGTCCGGCGGCTGCGTAGATCACGGCGGCCAGCGGGATCAGCACCACATAGGCCGCGTCGGCGGCCA
>DAITMD010000284.1:0-2161 GCA_036835345.1 Sandarakinorhabdus sp.
GCGGCATGTGCCGGAAGAAGAAGGTGAGCAGCAGCGTGCGGATATGCGCGCCGTCCACATCGGCGTCGGTCATGATGACGATCTTGTGATATCTCAGCTTGGCCAGATCAAAATCCTGCGCGATGCTGGTGCCCAGCGCCTGGATCAGCGTGCCAATCTCGCGGCTGGCCAGCATCCGGTCCAGCCGGGCGCGCTCCACGTTCAGGATTTTTCCGCGCAGCGGCAGGATGGCCTGATACTGGCGGTTGCGGCCCTGCTTGGCGCTGCCGCCGGCGCTGTCACCTTCCACCAGGAACAGTTCGGATTTGGCCGGATCGCGTTCCTGACAATCGGCCAGCTTGCCGGGCAGGCTGGCGATGTCCAGCGCGCCCTTGCGCCGGGTCAGGTCGCGCGCCTTGCGAGCGGCTTCGCGCGCGGCGGCGGCATCGATGATCTTGGCGACGATGGTCTTGGCGTGGTTGGGGTTTTCCTGCAGCCAGATGTCCAGCCGGTCGGCCATCAGGCTTTCCAGCGGCTGGCGCACTTCCGATGACACCAATTTGTCCTTGGTCTGGCTGGAGAACTTCGGATCGGGCAGCTTCACCGACACGATGGCGGTCAGGCCTTCGCGCATGTCATCGCCGGTCAGGCTCACCTTTTCCTTCTTCAAGAGGCCCGAGCTTTCCGCATATTGATTGAGCGTGCGGGTAAGCGCGGCGCGGAAGGCCGCCAGATGCGTGCCGCCATCGCGCTGCGGGATATTGTTGGTGAAGCACAAGACCTGTTCGTAATAGCTGTCGTTCCATTCCAGCGCGACTTCGATGCCGATATCGTTCGCCTGGCCGGTGATGGCGATGGGATGCGGGATCAGCGGCGCTTTGGATTTGTCGAGATATTTGACGAACGCCGCGATGCCGCCTTCGTAATAAAGCTCGACCGATTTCGGCTCCGCATGGCGCGCATCGGTCAGGATCAGGCGCACGCCTGAGTTCAGGAACGCCAGTTCGCGGAACCGGTGCTCCAGCCGGGCAAAGTCGAAATCGATGGTCTTGAACGTCTCGGCGCTGGGGAAGAAGGTCACGCGGGTGCCGCGCTTGCCATCCGCAGGCCCGCGCACCGCCAGCGGCGCTTGGGCTTCGCCATCATGGAAGCGCATCCAGTGTTCGCTGCCGTCGCGCCAGATGGTCAGCTCCAGCCACGCCGACAGCGCATTGACCACCGACACGCCCACCCCGTGCAGGCCGCCGGAAACCTTATAGGCATTGTCGTCGCTGTTGTTGAACTTCCCCCCGGCATGAAGCTGGGTCATGATCACTTCCGCGGCCGACACGCCTTCTTCGCTGTGGATGCCGGTGGGGATGCCGCGGCCATTGTCGGTCACGCTCACCGATCCATCCGGGTTCAGGCAGATGTCGATCCGGTCGCAATATCCGGCCAGCGCTTCATCGATGGCGTTGTCGGACACCTCGAACACCATGTGGTGCAGGCCCGAACCATCATCGGTATCGCCGATATACATGCCCGGCCGCTTGCGCACCGCGTCCAGCCCGCGCAGCACCTTGATGCTGTCCGCGCCATAATCATTGATCTGCGAAGGATTTGGATTGGAATCGGGTTCGCTCAACGGGACTGCCCTGCACTGCTGCGGTGAATATGCCAGTCTATAGAAGCTTGCCCGCGCGCATGCGACAACGAAGTTACAGCTGCGATGACCGGGCCACGATCCGCCCGGCCTCCACATGCAGGCGCACCGCCGTCCCCGCTGCATCGAACAGCGCGGCTTCGGTGCCGGTCAGCCACGCCTGCACGCCCATGCCCGCCAGCCGGTCGAACAGCGCCGCCAGCCGCCGCCGGTCCAGATGCGCGGCAATCTCGTCCAGCAGCAGGATGGGGCTGCGGCCGTGCCGATCGGCCACCAGCCGGGCATGGGCCAGCACGATCGCCACCAGCAGCGCCTTCTGCTCGCCCGTGGAACAATGCGCCGCCGGCATCGCCTTTTCGGCATGGTGCACGATCAGATCGGCGCGGTGCGGGCCCTCTATGGCGCGCCCGGCCGCCGCATCCCGGCTGCGCCCCTGCGCCAGCTTCGCCGCCAGCCCATCGGCATCATTGCCGGCCAGTGCCAGCAGCGGCCGCGCAAACACATCACCCGGCGCATCCGCCAGCGCGCCGGCCAGCATCC
>DAITMD010000284.1:2171-3238 GCA_036835345.1 Sandarakinorhabdus sp.
CACCGTGCGCGGCCATATCCGCCTCCAGTGCATCCAGCCACACCGGATCGGGCGGCACATCCCCGCCCAGCAGGCGAGAGCGTTCGCGCATCGCCGCTTCATATCGGCTCACTGCGCCGGCATGGCCGGGGTG
The DNA here is from genome assembly GCA_036835345.1 of Sandarakinorhabdus sp. Taxonomy (GTDB): domain Bacteria; phylum Pseudomonadota; class Alphaproteobacteria; order Sphingomonadales; family Sphingomonadaceae; genus Sandarakinorhabdus. Next base: position 2,305 of record DAITMD010000284.1, read on the forward strand.
CAGCGCCAGCACCAGCCGATCGAAAAACCGCCGCCGCGCGCTGGCCGTATCGGCGAACAGCCGGTCCATTGCCGGCGTGAGCCACACCACGGCCAGCCAATCCGCCAGCGAGGCCGCGCTGGCCGCCGCGCCGTTCACCCGCACGATCCGGCGTTCGGGCGCCGCCGCCGCTGTGCCGGTGCCAATCTGAACCTCGCCCGCCGGCGCCAACAGCGCCGCCGAAACGCTCCAGCCGCCGGGGCCGCCCTGCCGCGCCACTTCGCTCAGCGCCGCGCCGCGCAGGCCCCGCCCCGGCGCCAGCATCGACACGGCTTCCAATATGTTGGTCTTGCCGGCGCCATTGTCGCCGCTGATCGCCACCAGCCCCGGCTGCACATCGATGCGCGCCGCGGCGTGATTGCGATAATCGGTGAGCGCCAGGCGCAGGATCTGGCTCACAAGTTTAAAAGGCGGTGCCGGCCGTTGTCGAAACGGTGATAGGGAATTGGCCGCGCCGGATCATCCAGCCTTGCTGCCACATCGGCCAGGATCGCCCGCGTGATGCTGGGCAGGTCCAGCGCCGCCGCCTGTTGCCAGTCGAACCAGGCAATCTCGTCCAGCTCGCCGCAGCCAGCGCCGGGATCAAGGCTGACCAGATGCGCGGCGTCAACCGTGAAAAACCGCGCGTCGAACCGGCGCGGCCGCACCGGCGGGGTTATCGCCCGGCCCACGAACTGCATCGGCGCCAGATGCGGCAGATGGCCGGTGGCCAGAAAATCCCGCCATTCCGGCGACTTTGTGCGCCCCCGCCCCGGCGCGCCCAGCACCAGCCCGGTTTCCTCGAACAATTCGCGCACGGCCGCTGCCGCCAGCGCCCGCGCCCGGGCGGCCGGCGCGGTACGGCACAGGGTGCAGGCGGTATCGTCGGTCAGTTCGCTGGCGGCGGCCACCTTGA
>DAITMD010000285.1:0-3228 GCA_036835345.1 Sandarakinorhabdus sp.
GCTGCGGGCAAAGCTGGCGACCGACCAGTCAAGCCGCCGCGCCAGCGCATCGCGGTCACGCGGCAGGTTGGTGAAGCCGCCGCCGGTCAGCTGCGCCAGCGCCAATATGGCATCAAGATCGGCGGGCCTTGCCGGCCGCACGCGCCACTGGCCGATCATCGTTGCCAGCCGGTCTGGGCGACGCGCAGCAGCACCAGCGTTGCCAGTTTTGCGCGTTCTTCCAATGAGTTGGCGCAGAGGAATTCGTCGCTGCTGTGGATCGAACCGCCGCGCGGCCCCAGCGTATCGACCACCGCCAGGCCGGTTGCGGCCAGATTGTTGCCATCGCACACCCCGCCGGTGTCGCGCCAGGCGATGTTCATCCCCAGCGCAGCGCCGCAGGTGCGGACCAGATCGAACAGGCGTTTCTGGTTTGAATCGAGCGGCTTGGGCGGCCTGGCAAAATGGCCGTGGCGGTGGATATGGACATCGTGGGCGATAGTGACGGCGGCGATGGCGGCGGCGATGCCGGCCTCTGCCCGGTCCTGCGCTGCAATCGTGCGCGGGCGCATGTTCCAACGCAGAACTGCTTGATCCGGAACGATATTGTTCGGCCCGCCGCCATCGATACGGGCCGGGTTGACCGACAGATCATCATCGGCCAGCGCGGCCAGCCTTAGCGCCAGATCGGCAGCCGCCAATATGGCGTTGCGGCCATCCCGGGGGTTGCGCCCGGCGTGGGCAGCAAGCCCTTGAATCGATGCGGTAAAGTTGCCGGAGCCAGCACGGCCGCCGGCCAGTGTTCCATCGGGCAGCGCCGGTTCGAAGGTGAGGCCAAGATGGCAGCGCTGCGCTGCCGCCGCCAGCAGTGGTGCGGAGCCGGGGGAGGAGATTTCCTCATCGGCATTGATCACCACCTCCCAGCCCAGCCGATCAGCGAAGGGACTGGATTCAAACGCAAAAAGCGCTGCCTTCAGCACCGATATGCCGCCCTTCATGTCGGCCACGCCGGGGCCGTTCAGCGTATCGGCATCCAGCCAGCGGCAGGTCTGGAACGGGTGATCGGCACCGAACACCGTGTCCATATGCCCGGTCAGCAGCACCCGCACCGGCGCCTCCGGCCGGCAGACGATGTGCAGATTGTCGCCATGGTCCGCCGGCCGTTCGTGACCGCTGGTGTCCACCACGGTGGCGGGCGCTGGCGAAACGGTCTGGATGGTGGCCGCGAATGGCGAGAATGCGCGCCGATATTGTCCAACCATCTCCTTCAGGCCGGCCAGATTGCGGCTGCCGCTGTTGATCGCGGCCCAATCCTGAATTTCGGCCAGCATCGCGCCGCGCTGCCCGTCAAGGCGCGCCAGCACGGCGGTTTCAACAGGCGACAGGCTGGACATGGTGGCAACCTAGCTTGTGATTTTCACCACCGCCAGTATTTTTTGTGATTTCCCGCACAGCGCGCACCTGCGGGGTTTAAAGCCACCTTGACCGGGGCGGCGCTTGCTGGGCATGACACAGGCATGACAGTCGCGCCGGGCCCGCGGGCAGCGGCAGACGGATCGAGGGGATTTTCATTGAGCACCACAACCGGCAACAAATGGCGCATCAAATCGCTGGACGCGATCCTGGCGACGGCTGCGAAAAAGTCGCTCACCCGCTCGCTGGGCGCATTTCAGCTCACCATGCTGGGCATCGGCGGCATCATCGGCACCGGCATCTTCGTGCTCACCGCCGAAGCCGCGCAGTTGGCCGGGCCGGGCATGCTGATCAGCTTTGTCATCTCGGCGCTGGTCTGCGGGCTGGCGGCGCTCTGCTATGCCGAACTGGCGGCGATGGTGCCGGTTTCGGGCAGCGCCTACACCTACAGCTATGCCACTTTTGGCGAGATATTGGCGTGGATCGTCGGCTGGGCGCTGGTGCTGGAATATGCCGTGGCGGCCTCTGCGGTGGCGGTGGGCTGGTCCGGTTACATGGTGGGCGTGATCCAGAATTTCGCCGGGATTGCCTTGCCGACGGCGCTGGTGAACGGGCCTTATGCCGGCGGCATCATCAATCTGCCGGCGGTGGTCATTGCGCTGGCGGTCACCTGGCTGCTGGTGATCGGCACCAAGGAAAGCGCGCAGGTCAATGCGGTGCTGGTGGCGGTGAAGGTGGCGGCGCTGGCGGCGTTCATCTTCCTGGCGGTGCCGGCCGCGCAGGCCGACAAGTTCGAGCCGTTCCTGCCGCTGGGCACGACCGGCGCGATTTCGGCGGCGGCCATCATCTTCTTTGCCTTCGTGGGCTTTGATGCGGTCTCCACCGCTGCCGAGGAGACCAAGGATCCGCAGAAGAATATTCCCATCGGGTTGGTCGGATCGCTGGTGATCTGCACCATCTTCTACATGCTGGTGGGCGCGGGTGTGATCGGCGCCTATGGCGCGCAGCCGGTGCCTGGCCCCAATGGCGAGGCGCTGTATCCGGGCAGCATCGAACTGGCCAATCAATGTGCCACCTATGCCGAAGACATGCTGCCGGTGGTCTGTTCCAAGGAAGCGCTGGCGCACGTGCTGCGCATGATCGGGCATCCGGGCGTTGGCAACGTGCTGGGCCTGGCGGCGGGCTTTGCGCTGCCATCGGTGGTGCTGATGATGATGTTCGCGCAGACCCGCGTGTTTTTCGTGATGAGCCGCGACGGCCTGCTGCCGGCGTCCCTGTCCAAGGTGCACCCCAAGTACAAGACCCCGCATGTGGTGACGATCATCACCGGGGTGGGCGTTGCGGTTTCGGCGGCCTTCTTCCCGGTGGGGCAGCTGGCGGCGGTGTCGAACGGCGGCACGCTGTGCGCCTTCTTCTTCGTGGCGCTGGCCATCATGGCGCTGCGGCGCAGCGATCCGACACGCAAGCGCGTGTTCCGCACCCCGGCGGTGTGGGTGGTGGCGCCGCTGGCGGCAGCGGGCTGCCTGATGCTGTTCGCCTTCCTTTCGATCGAAGCCCAGCTGGTGTTCTTCGGCTGGGGCGCGATCGGGATGCTGTTCTATTTCCTTTATGGTCGCACCCGGTCGAACATGGCGCGCGGCGTGATGGAGGTGGGCGAGCTTGACCCGGACGTGCCGCCGGTGGGGCTGGCACCGATGCCGGGCGCGCCAACGCCGGGCGGGAAGGACGCGTAGCGCGAAGCGCGGCGCGCAGATAGCGCAGCTATTTGCCGACTCGCGCAAGCGCGGACGGCGAACGAAAAGGGCGGCCCTCAGGCCGCCCTTTTTGATTCGTCCG
>DAITMD010000286.1:0-3212 GCA_036835345.1 Sandarakinorhabdus sp.
AGTCGCGGTCGCGCGGCAGGGTGGCGGCGGGGCTGGCGCCGACGAACGCTGCCAGCGCAGCGGCCTGATTGTCGCCCAGCCCGGCCCATTTTTCCCATTCCTGCCCGGCCGGAATGTTCAGGCTATCGCGCAGGGCGGCAATCTGGGTGGGGGTCATCAGGCCGGCGTGATTGTCCTTGTGGCCGGCGAACGGCAGGCCCTTGCCCTTCACCGTATAGGCGATGATCAGGCAGGGGCGATCGTCGCTGGCGGCCTGCGCATAGGCATCCAGCAGCGTGGCCACGCAGTGCCCGCCCAGATCGGTCATCACCTGCGCCAGCGCATCATCATCATGGGCCGCCAGCAGCGCGCCGGCGTCATTGCCCAGATCGGCCTGCAGCCGCGCCCGCCACGCCGCACCGCCCTGATAGGTGAGCGCGGCATAATCGGCATTGGGACAGCCATCGATCCATGCCTCCAGCGCAGCGCCGCCCGGCCCGGCAATTGCCGCCGCCAGCCGCCGGCCGTGTTTCAGGGTGATCACCCGCCAGCCGCAGGTTTCGAAAATATCGTCAAAGCGCCGGAACATGCGGTCGGCGGTGGTGTGATCAAGGCTCTGGCGGTTGTAATCGACGATCCACCAGCAATTGCGGATATCGTGCTTGTAACCTTCGATCAGGGCCTCGTAGATATTGCCTTCGTCCAGTTCGGCATCGCCCATCAGCGCGATCATCCGCCCGGCATTCTCGCGCGGCAGCCGGCCATGGGCGATCAGCCAGTCCTGCACCAGGCTGGCAAAGGCCGTCACCGCCACGCCGAGGCCAACGCTGCCGGTGGAGAAATCCACCGGGATCACATCCTTGGTGCGGCTGGGATAGGATTGTGCGCCGTTCAGGCCGCGGAACGACTGTAGTTTTTCAAGGCTCTGGCTGCCCAGCAGATAATGCACCGCGTGCAGCAACGGGCCGGCGTGGGGCTTTACCGCCACCCGGTCGTTCGGGCCAAGCGCGCCGAAATACAGGCTGGCCATGATCGCCGACATGCTGGCACAGCTGGCCTGATGCCCGCCCACCTTCAGCCCGTCGCGGCTGGGACGCAGATGATTGGCGTTGTGGATCGTCCACGCCGAAAGCCAGCGCAGCCGGGCATCGAGCGTTTCGATATGGGCAATCACTTCGGGGGTCGGTGACAACATCGCTTCGCCCTTGCCGCGAAAGCCGCCCCCGTGCAACGCTGCGGACAGGGGAGAACGACATGCTGCTATGGTCTGCGCCTGATCCGGCGCCCAATCCGCGCCGGGTGCGGCTGTTTCTGGCCGCCAAGGGCCTGAGCGTGCCGGAAAAGCTGCTGTCATTGCCGGCGCGGGAACATAAGTCGCCAGACGTGCTGGCCCGCAATCCGCGTGGGCAGGTGCCGTTTCTGGAACTGGACGATGGCCGGGTAATTTCCGAAGCGATCAGCATCTGCCGCTATCTGGACGAACTGCACCCCGATCCGCCGCTGATCGGCGCCGCGCCGTTTGAACGGGCCGAAACCGATATGTGGCTGCGCCGGGTGGAAACCGGGCTGGGCGTGCCGGTGGGGCTGTTCTGGCAGCACGGCCATCCGCTGACGGCGCGGCTGGTGGTGCAGATCCCCGACATGGCGGCGGCAGCCAAAGGGAATGCGCTGGCCATGCTCGGCTGGTTCGACACGCAGTTGGCGGCAACCGAATGGCTGGCCGGCGAGCGGTTCACGCTGGCCGATATCGCGCTCTTGACCACGGTGGATTTTGCCGGCTGGATCGGTCTGCCGGTGCCGGAGGACTGCGCGGCGCTGCGGGGCTGGCACACCCGCGCCGCCGCACGCCTTGCCTAGAAGAATAATTTTCGCAGCGACAGGGTGACGGTGCGGCCGAGCGGATCAAGCTGATCGCGCTGGAAGCCCAGCGGCTCCTCGCCCAGCCGGTTGCGGACGTTGATGCGATCGTTCAGCACATTGTCGAAATTCAGGCTGATGCGGCTGCCGCGCAGGAACGGGATCTTGGTCACGATCTCCGGCCGCTGCCCCAGATCGATAAAGAAGCGCAGATTGGCGGTGGTGCGCCCGGAAAAGAACAGATCGTCCGGCGACTGGGTGGCGCCCGACGGATCGACCAGCACGCTGGTGGCCGATTGCCAGTTGAGGCTGAGCCGCGTGCCCAGCCCGCGCCGGCCGGCCCCGGCGCGCATTTCGATCTGGTGCCGCGGCGCGCCGCCTTGCGACCCGATCGCCGAGCCATTGAGCAAATCCAGCACCGGCAGGCCGGGGCCGATGCCGATCTCGTTGCGGAAGGTGACAGTGTGAAACAGCGCCAACTGCAGGCGGCCATCGAGGAAGCCGCGCCGTCCACCGCCACCCCCGCCGCCGCCAAAACCGCGGCCACCGCCGCCGGCGGGCGGGCCGGCTGCTGGCGGGCTTGCTGGCGGGCTTGCAGGTGCGCCTGCTGCGGGCGGCGGCGCAGCTTCGGCCGCCGGCTGACCGGTGGGCGCAGCACCGGGCGGCCGCTGGCCGGGCGTGAAGCCATAGGGATTGCGGGCAAAGGCGCGGACTTCCGGCGGCAGCGGCTGGCCATTCCGCACGGCTTCACGCGCCTTGGCGCGGGTTTCGGCGATGCGCTTTTCGATGGCGGCGCGTTCGGCCGCCGTGGGCTTCAGCGCCTGCGTGAGAGTGAAGCCCCAGCGCAGTTCGCTGCGCTGCGAATAATCGAAGTTCACCGGGCGGTTGTCGATCTGCAGCAGCCGGCCGTCATCATCGCGGGTGAAACGATCCGGGAAGGCCGCTTCCAGTTCGGCGGTGGCCGTGGGGAAGGATGCGATAGGATTGTCGATGCGATTATCGGTGTAGTTGGCGTTGAACACCAGATCGGTGGCTTCGAACGGCTTGACGTTCAGGCCCAGTTTCCACACCCGCCGCGTGTCGTTCCTGAGTGCCGCATTGCCGCCATCAAGCCGCGTGATGTCCACGGTTTCGCCGCGAATGAAATCAAACACGCGCACGTTTGGCGTCAGGATCACCGGATCGCCCAGCTGGCCAACGCCGGGCGCGCCCTGTTCGCGCGTGTAGCTGGCGATGAAGGCCCAGCCGGGTTTGGGTTCCCAGTTCAGGCCGCCGCCATAAGTGATCAGCGTGCCGAAATCCGACAGCGTATCCAGCGCGATATTGCCATTGAGCGTCAGCCTGCCCAGGGCCGGCAGCACATTGTCGCGCACCGA
>DAITMD010000287.1:0-3203 GCA_036835345.1 Sandarakinorhabdus sp.
ATCTGGTTCACGGCGTGGCGGAACTGGGCGCTGTCGTGCAGGCCCTTGGTGTACCAGCCCAGATGCTTGCGAGCCAGATTCACCCCGTTCAGCTCGCCATAAAGATCAAGCATCAGCGCATAATGTTCGCGCACCAGCGCGTGCTGCTGCGCCAGGGTGGGATCGGCCGGCACATCGCGGCCGGTCAGCGCCGCCATTACCTGCCCGATCAGCCATGGCCGGCCATAGGCGCCGCGCCCGATCATCACGCCATCGGCGCCGCTCTGCGCCAGCGCCGCGCGGGCATCATCGATGGAACAGATGTCGCCGTTGACGATCACCGGCAGCGCCACCGCATCCTTCACATTGCGGATATAGGCCCAATCGGCAGTGCCGGAATAAAGCTGGCAGCGGGTGCGGCCATGCACGGTGATCAACTGCACGCCCTCAGCCTCGGCAATGCGGGCCAGTTCGGGCGCGTTCAGGCTATTGTGGTCCCAGCCCATCCGCATCTTCAGCGTGACCGGCAGCTTCACCGCCTTCACCGTGGCGCGGATCAGCTGTGTCGCCAGCGGCAGATCGCGCATCAGCGACGATCCGGCATGGCCGTTGACCACCTTCTTCACCGGGCAGCCCATGTTGATATCGATGATCGCCGCGCCCTTCTGCTCATTCAGCTTCGCGGCTTCGGCCATGCGCTCCGGCTCGCAGCCGGCCAGCTGCATCGAGACCGGCTCTTCAGAAGGATGCCAGGCGGCTTTCTGCAGGCTCTGCCGTGTCTCGCGGATCATCGCTTCAGATGCGATCATCTCGGTCACGGTCAGGCCGGCGCCAAACCGCTTGACCAGCGTGCGGAACGGCATGTCGGTCACGCCGGTCATCGGTGCCAGGATCACCGGCACGTCGATCCGGTTCGGGCCGATCTGGATGGGTTGCAGCAGCGTCATCGCGGCGCGGCCATAGCGCAGATTTGCCCTTTTCCACAAGCGGGGCGGCCCCTATGCCAGCAGTCATGCGCATCCACGCCATCATCGTTGCCGCCGGTTCCGGCATTCGCGCCGGCGGCGATGTGCCCAAGCAATATCGCCGCGTTGCCGGGCAGCCGCTGCTGCGCCATGCCGTGCTGGGCCTTGCCGGCCATCCGGCGCTCACCGGGGTGAGCGTGGTGATCAACCCCGATTGCCGGGCGCTGTATGATGATGCGGTGGCCGGGCTGGCGCTGCCCGAACCCATCGCCGGCGGCGCCACCCGGCAAGACAGCGTGCTGGCCGGGCTGGAGGCGCTGGCCGCCGATCCGCCCGATATCGTGCTGGTGCATGATGCGGCGCGGGCCTTTGTGCCAGCAGCGGTGATCGACGTGCTGATCGCCGCCTTCGCCGATCCGGCGGTGGACGGCGCCTGCCCGGCCCTGCCGCAGATCGACAGTCTGCGCCGCGGAGACGGCGGGCGATATTCGGGCAGTGTCGACCGTGTCGGCCTGTGGCGGGTGCAGACTCCGCAGGCCTTCCGCTATGTGGCGCTGCTCGCCGCCCACCGCGCCGCCGCGCCGGGCGCGACCGATGACGTGGCGATTGCGCTGGGTGCCGGCCTCAACGTGGCGATCACGCCGGGCGATGAACGCGCTTTCAAGGTGACGGAGCCCGCCGATTTTGCCAAGGCCGAGGCGATGACCGTCTTTTCCTCCCGCGCCGCCTCCGGCTTTGATGTGCACAGATTTGGGCCGGGCGACCATGTCTGGCTGTGCGGGATCAAGCTTCCCCACGATGCCGGCCTGATCGGGCACAGCGATGCCGATGCCGGCCTGCACGCGCTTACCGATGCGCTGCTGGGCACGATTTCGGCGGGCGATATCGGCGATCATTTCCCGCCATCCGATGATCGCTGGCGCGGCGCCGCCTCCGATCAGTTTCTCGCCCACGCCGCCCATCTGGTGCGGGAACGCGGCGGCATCATCGATCATGTGGACGTGACTCTGATCTGCGAGCGGCCCAAGGTTGGCCCGCACCGCGAAGCCATGCGGGCACGGATCGGCGAGATCCTGGGCATCGCCATCGACCGGGTGAGCGTGAAGGCCACCACCACCGAAAGGCTGGGCTTCACCGGCCGGCAGGAAGGCATCGCCGCACAGGCCATGGCCAGCGTGCGGCTGCCGGAATGATTGACGGGCCGCTTGCGACGCTGGCCGAAATCGTGCTGGCCGAAAACCGCGCGGCGGGGCGCATGGTCGCCACCGCCGAAAGCTGCACGGGCGGGCTGGTGGCAGCGGCGCTAACCGAGATCGCCGGTTCATCAGATGTCGTCGATCGCGGCTTCGTGACCTACAGCAACCAGGCCAAGATGGAGATGCTGGGCGTGCCGGCCGCTGTGCTGGCCGCGCACGGCGCGGTGTCCGAAGCCACCGCCATGGCCATGGCCGCCGGCGCGCTGGCGCACAGCCGCGCCGATGCCGCCGTGGCGATCACCGGTATCGCCGGGCCGGGCGGCGGCAGCGCTGAAAAGCCGGTGGGCATGGTGGTGTTCGGCCGCGCTGTGAAAGGCGGCGACGTGATGGCTGAGACCCGCCAGTTCAACGGCACGCGCGCCGAAATCCGGAAACAAGCGGCGCTGTTCGCGCTGACGCTGCTGCGCCCCTAACGCGGCCCATACAGCTGTTCCGCCCGCGTCACGAAGGCGCCGACCATGCGCTCGAACGCCTGGGTGAACACCATCCCGGCCAATGCCTCGAAGGCGCGGTTGCGGAACTGGAAATCCACGGCGAAATCAATTTCGCAGCCCTTGGCATCGGCGGCATCGCGAAATGTCCAGTCGTTGAACAGATGCTTCATCGGCCCGTCCAGATAGTCCACGTGGATGTGGCGCGGCCGCTCCAGCGTGACCCGGCTGGTGAACTTCTCGCGGATCAAGCGGAAGCCCACAATCATGTCGGCGGTCACCACATTGCCTTGCATCGGCCCGACCCGCATGCCCTGCACCCAAGGCAGAAACTCGCCATAACGGCCGATATCGGCCACCAGATCGAACATTTCCGCCGCCGACCATGGCAGCCGGCGCGTCTCACGATGTTTAGGCATTAGCCAGCAGCGGATTGGGCGCGCCGCCGCGTCTGCAGCTCGGCAAAATCGCGGCCGGCGTGATAGCTGGAGCGGGTAAGCGGCGTTGCGGCCACCAACAGGAAGCCCTTGGATCGCGCCACGGCGGCATAAGCATTGAAGGTGGCGGGCGGT
>DAITMD010000288.1:0-3177 GCA_036835345.1 Sandarakinorhabdus sp.
CCGGCCTTCTGGTGGCGGCGCAGGCGTCGTCCAACCGGTTTCGCACCCGCAGCGATGATGCGCGGCTGATGGCCAAGCAGCTGGGCGTCGCCTTCCTGCTGGATGGCAGTGTCCGCCGGTCGGGCGCGTCGCTGCGCATCGCTGCTGAACTGATCGACGGCCGCACCGGCTTTAGCCAGTGGACCGAGCAATATGAGCGGCCGATCACCGACGTGTTCGCCGTGCAGGACGAGATTGCCGCTGCCGTTGCCGCCGCGCTCAATGCCGAAATCGGCGGCAACGCCGCTGCTGGCAGCGCGGCGCGGCCGGTGGGCGGCACGAAGAATGTGGCGGCCTATGATGCCTATTTGCGCGGCAGCGAATTGTTTGCGCAAGGGGTTGATGAACGGTCCGACCGGGCGGCGCTGGCGCGGTTTGACGAAGCGGTGCGGCTGGACGGCGACTATGGCGCAGCCCATGCCGCCCGGTCGCGGGCGCTGGCGGTGATCGGCAACCAGCATGCCGCCACGGCGGAAAAGCCCGCCGTCTATGCCGAAGCCATTGCCGCGGCCACGCGCGCTGTCAGCCTGGCACCGCAGCTGGCCGATGCCCACAGTGCGCTGGGCTTTGCGCTGTTCAATGGCCAGCTGGATGCCCGCGCCGCCAAGGGGCCGTATGACCGGTCGGGCGAGCTGGGGCAGGGCAATGCCGATGTGCTCAGCCGCTTTGCGCTGTTCTGCGCCCGCACCGGCCGCTTTGATGAAGCCCGCCGCGCCATCGCCCGCGCCGTGCGGCTGGATCCGCTGAATGCGCGCGCCTTCCGGCTGGCCGGCGAGGTGGAATATGTCGCCGGCAACCCGGAAGCGGCGATTGCGCCGATTGAAAAGGCGCTCAGCCTCAATCCCAGGATGGGCGTGGCGCGCGCGGCCATCGGCTTTGCCCGGCTGGCGCTGAACGATCTGCCGGGGGCGGAGGCTGCCTTCCGTTCCGAGCCGAACCGCATGTTCGGGCTGACCGGCATCGCCATCGTGCGCCGCCGGTTGGGCGATGCGGCGGGCGCGAAGGCCGCGTTCGACACATTGGTGACGGAGCATGGCGATGCCGCGCTGTATCAGCAGGCGCAGGTGCTGGCGCAGTGGAACGACGTGCCAGGCGCGCTGGCCACGCTGGCGCGGGCGCGCGATACCCGCGATGCCGGGCTGGTCTATCTGCGCAACGATCCGCTGCTGAACCCGCTGCGCGATCGCAAGCTATTTTCGGATTTGCTGAACGAGCTTGGCTTGCTGTAGCCTTGCAGCAGCGTTTTGGGGGAGAGGATCATGCGCGCATATTTCAAGACGGCCGCCTGCGTGGCGGCGCTGAGCATCGGCCTGATGGTGACCGGCTGCAAACAGCAGGCCGCCGAGCCGGCTGCGGAACCGGCTGCCGCCACTGGCGACGACATGGTGGGCGGCAACGAGGCCCGCGCCGGCAATGACGACCGCGCCGGCAATGACGACCGCGCCGGCAACGATGACCGCGCCGGCAATGATGATCGCAGCGGCGATGACGACCGCCCCGGCGAGTCCGAGCAGGATTGAGCTCTAGGCCGAACAGGCCAGCGCCGGCCTGCCGGCGCGGCGGATCACGCGGCAGCGCGCGTTCATGCCGGGCCGGGACAGGCGCTGTGCCGCCGCGATCCAATCGGCATAGAAGGCGACGTTGGTATAGAGCGCCGGCCGGCCGGCCAGCCCGCAGCCTTCGCCGCCGCTGACCAGCCCGACCAGCACGCCGCGCCGGGTGAGCGGCCCGCCGCTGTCGCCCTGGCAGGCATCCTGATTGCGCGCATCGCCGGCCGCCACGCACAGCACGCCAGGGTTCAGCGTGGGCATGAAGCTGCGCACCGCCGCGCAGCGCCTTGGATCGACCAGCGTCTGCTTGGCCTCCTGCAGCTGGCGCGATTTGAAGATCGGCTTGCCATCGCGGTCGCGCCGGGCGCCCACCTCGCGCTCCCCGGTATCGCCCCAGCCGGTGACCAACAGATCATCGCCCAGCGAGACGGGCGGCATCTGCGGCGTCAGCATCGGCGCGGGCCTGACCTGCGCCAGTGCCGCTATGTCGGTGGCGGTGGTGGGCACCAGCCGGATCAGCGCGATGTCGTGGCGCTTGTCACCGCGGCGGCGATAATCGCCGTGCACGATCACCCGCTCCACCCGCATGGAGGCGGCATAGTTCAGATCATTGTTGCCCAGCCGCACGGCGCGCGCCGGCAGTTTCACCAGCACGTCCTGCCGGCTGACGAAACAATGGGCGGCGCTCAAGGCCCAACCCCCGCTGTTGCTGCCGCTGGCCGCCCATTCATTGCCGATCAGCACACCGCCGCAGCGGTGATCGCGCTCCCATTCCTCCATACGGTCATAGAAACGCTTTTCCGGATCATCGTCCTTGCGTTCAAGATCCTCGGCCAGCGCCGCCGGAGTCAGGGTGATGGGGGTATAGATCTGGATCTGCCACGGGGCGCTGCCGGGCATGGCCATGGTGCCGCGCACCACGCGGTAGCCTTTGCGCTCTGCTTCGCCTTCGGCGGCGTCTGCCGGCGGCGCATCAGGCGGGGCCGCCTCCACTTCGGGTGGCGGCGTGTCGAAGGGTTCGGGCACCGGCTGGGCGGCCAGCAGGCCCAGCAGGATCGGCAGCAGCGGCATCATGGTTCAACCCTGGTGGTGACAATGGCGGACGACCAGTCGCGCACGGCGCGGATGCTGCCGGCGCGCGCCGCGTTCGATCCCAGGCAAAAGGCCTGCGCCACCGGGCTGAGGCAGGCCTCCGGATCGGTCACATCGGTGCCGCTCTGTTCCAGGGTGCCGGCGTTCAGCGGCTGATCGGTGGACAGCACGACGAAGCGCAATTCGCCGGTTTCACTGGGGCGGATGCGCTGGGTTGGCGGCGGCACCAGCGCCTGACCCGGCTGCAGCGCCGGATCAACCCCGCCAAAGGCCGGCAGCACCAGCGTGACCTCATAGCGGCGACCAACCGCCAGCACATAGACGAAGCGCGGGGCCGGCGCGGCGTTGACCACGCCCACCAGCGTCGGCTGCATCAGCCTGAGCGTCGGCTGCGCATCCGGGCAGGCCTTGGGATCGAAATCGCGCGGGTTTGCCACCTGCTGCACGCACAGATTGACCGAAGCGGCGGCCGACCCACGCGGCTGGATCACCGCCA
>DAITMD010000289.1:0-3176 GCA_036835345.1 Sandarakinorhabdus sp.
GTCCACAGCGCACTGCGCTTGGCGGCGATGTCCACGCTTCCTGCCAGTTCCATGGCGCCTGTTTCCATCCTGCTGAACCGGGTCGCAGGGCGACCCATCGTTTTGGGCTTGCCGCGATGCAGCCGCCTGAGTCAATGCGAAGCGGTGTCCGGACCTGCCCCTTCAGATTGTGAGTCAACAAAAAGGCAGTTTGCGTGACAAAACACTATCCGTTAATGTCTATGTCATCTACAGTCTGCTTGGTTAAGGTGGTTGCGTTCAAGATGGGGGACAGAATGAAAATGGACGCAGCACCCTCGGAAACAGCTGCTGATGAAAGCATTGTGCGCGGCACGATGAAATGGTTCGACCCGGTGCGTGGTTATGGCTTCCTGGTGCCGGAAACCGGCGAAGGCAGCGATGTTCTCGTGCATTATTCGCTGGTGCGCGAACTGGGGCGGCGAACCCTGCCGGAAGGTGCCACGCTCACCGTGGCGGTAGTCGCGCGCGATCGCGGCCGCCAGGCACGGCGCATCATTGATTGTGATCTGACCACCGCCATCGGGCCGGATCCCGAAACCGCGGCTGCCAAGGCGGCAGACCGTGTGAACCCGCAGGCCATGCTGGCAGCCGCCGGCCCGTTTGAACCGGCCACGGTCAAATGGTTCAACCGGCTGAAAGGCTATGGCTTTGTCATTCGGCCCGGCACCGAGGACGATATTTTCATCCACATGGAAACCGTCCGCAAGGCCGGCCTTGCCGAACTGGAGCCGGGTCAGCCTCTGGAAGTGCGGATCGCACCGGGCCACAAGGGCCCGCTGGCGGTGGCGGCGCGCGCCGTCGGCAGCCGCGAGGGCGACGATTGAGCCAGACCATGTTGACGGCCCGGTTGATTGCGGTGCTGGCCCTTGCGGCAGCAGTGCCGGCCACCGCCTGCCCGTTCGCCGATCTGAAGCGCGGCACGGCGACGTTTGAAACCGCCAAGGGCCAATTCAGCTATAAGATGGAACTGGCGCTCAGCGGTGAACAGCAAGCCTGCGGGCTGATGTTCCGCCGCACCATGGCGCGCGATGCCGGCATGGCCTTTCCCATGAACCCGCCGCGGATGACCGGTTTCTGGATGGAAAATACCATCCTGCCGCTGGATATCATCTATGTCTCACCGCAGGGGCGCGTGCTGAACGTGGTGCGCGGCCAGCCTTACAGCCGCGCCGTGCTGGAATCAGCCGGGGTGACGGCCGAAGTGATCGAATTGAACGCCGGCGAGGCGGAGCGGATCGGCCTGAAACCCGGTGACCGGGTGCGCCGCAATTAGCATCATCAGCGGCGGAAAAAGCGTCGCTGGTTCATGGGCATCGGCGTCGTCTTCTCGCGGAACACGATGCGGCCCTTGTCCAGATCATAGGGCGTCATTTCCACATGAACACGGTCGCCCACGATGGAACGGATGCGGTTCTTGCGCATCTTGCCGGCCGTGTAGGCGATGATCTCATGCTCGTTTTCCAGCTTCACGCGGAAACGCCCGTCGGGCAGGATTTCGGTGATTTCACCTTCGATCCTGATGATTTCCTCTTTTGGCATGTTAGGCCTGAAACTCGCTGGCAAACCGCATGAATGATCCCATGGCTGAAAGGTGACTGAAAATCCGGCCTGCCCCATGGCCTGCCTGCGCACAAAAAGCAAGCCGCGCCCCTTGGCAAACGTCCCGGTTCGCGGCCATGTGGCGCGAATTCGACACAAGGAATTGCCGATGAAAAGCCGCGCCGCCGTCGCCTTTGCCCCCAACACGCCGCTGGAAATCGTCGAGGTGGATGTGGCCGGGCCGAAGTCTGGCGAGGTGCTGGTGGAGATGATGGCCACCGGCATCTGCCACACCGATGCCTACACGTTAGAAGGCAAGGACAGCGAAGGTATTTTCCCGTCCATCCTGGGCCATGAAGGCGCGGGCATCGTGCGCGAAGTGGGGGCCGGTGTCACCAGCGTGGCGCCGGGCGATCATGTCATCCCGCTCTACACGCCCGAATGCCGGCAATGCAAAAGCTGCCTTTCGGGCAAGACCAATTTGTGCACTGCCATCCGCGCCACGCAGGGCAAGGGGCTGATGCCCGACGGCACCAGCCGCTTCAGCTACAAGGGGCAGCCGATCTTTCACTATATGGGCTGTTCCACCTTCAGCAATTTCAGCGTGCTGCCGGAAATCGCCGTGGCCAAGATCCGCACCGACGCGCCGTTCGACAAGGCCTGCTACATCGGCTGCGGCGTGACCACCGGCGTGGGCGCGGTGCTGTTCACCGCCAAGGTGGAGCCGGGCGCGCGCGCCATCGTGTTCGGGCTGGGCGGGATCGGCCTGAATGTGCTGCAGGGGCTGAAGCTGGTGGGCGCCGATCAGATCGTCGGCGTGGACATCAACCCCGATCGCGAGGGCTGGGGCCGGCAGTTCGGCATGACCGATTTCGTCAATCCCAAAGACGTGTCCGGCGATCTGGTCGCGCATCTGGTGGCGCTGACCGATGGCGGCGCCGATTACACCTTTGATTGCACCGGCAACACCGATGTGATGCGCACCGCGCTGGAGGCCTGCCACCGCGGCTGGGGGGAATCGATCATCATCGGCGTGGCCGAAGCCGGCAAGGAAATCGCCACCCGCCCGTTCCAGCTGGTGACCGGCCGGGTGTGGAAGGGCACGGCGTTCGGCGGCGCGCGCGGGCGCACCGATGTGCCGAAAATCGTCGATTGGTACATGAACGGCAAGATCGCCATCGATCCGATGATCACCCACGTCATGCCGCTGGAAGAGATCAATACTGCGTTCGATCTGATGCACGCGGGGGAAAGCATCCGCAGCGTGGTGGTGTTCTGATGGAGCAACTGGCCAGCGCCGCCTGCCACGGCGGCGTGCAGAGCTTCCACAGCCACGCCAGCAGCGCGTGCGGCGTGCCGATGCGCCTTGGCGTGTTCGTGCCGCCGGGGCCGGGGCCATTTCCCGTTTTGTGGTGCCTTGCCGGGTTGACCTGCACGGAAGAAACCTTCGCCATCAAGGCCGGCGCGCAGGCGTTGGCGGCGGAATTGGGCCTGATGCTGATCACGCCCGACACCAGCCCGCGCGGGGAAGGTGTCGCCGACGATCCGGCGTGGGACATGGGGCAGGCGGCGAGTTTCTACCTCGATGCGACCAATCCGCCGTGGGCGGCGCATTT
>DAITMD010000290.1:0-3174 GCA_036835345.1 Sandarakinorhabdus sp.
CCAGCGTGCCGGTCACATCGCCGAACATGCCGGTGTAGGGCGTGAAGCCGAGGTGATCGAGCGTCCACACCACCAGCGTGTGATCGGGATCGACGCTGTACCGCCCGCCGGTCACCGCGGCGGGGTTGGGGCTGCCCGGCACGCCCGGCATCTGGGCCGCGGCCGCCGTGGCGGCAAGCGCGATGGCAAGAAACATGGCCGTCCGCATTTTGCGCTCTCCTGACGTTCGGTTTACGCCGCTGTGTCGAGCGCGCGCGGCACGCCGTTCACCACGGCGGCATCGATGCCCAGATCGCGGGCAATTTCGCGCGCGGTCATCTTGGCAGACATCATCACCGATGGCGTGCCGCCGCCCGGCTGGGTGCCCTGGCCGACCAGATAGAGGCCGCGCACATCTTCCGATTTGTTGTGCGGGCGGAAGAAGGCGGTTTGCGTCAGCACCGGCTCCACACCAAAGCCATTGCCCAGATAACTGCCCAGCGTCTGTTCGAAATAGTCGGGCGTGATGAAGCTCTTGTGCTTCAGGCGCGCCGCCAGATCGGGGATATAGCCGCGTTCTTCCAGGAAGGTCAGCACGCGGTCGCACAGTTTGGGCCCCTCTACCGCCCAGTCCAGCCCGCTGGCATTGTTGGGCACCGGGATCAGCGTGTAGGCGGCATGATGCCCGGCGGGTGCCAGGCTGGGATCGGTCAGCGTCGGGATGTGGAGATATTGCGAGAAGTCCGGGCTCATCACCTTCTTCTCGAAAATCTCGTCGAGCAGCGCTTCGTAGCGCGGGCCCAGAATGATGTTGTGGTGGCGCAGATCAGGATCGCTGTCGCGGGCTTCGTAGCCGAAATATATCACCATCAACGACATGGATTGCTTGCGGAATTTCACCAGCGCATCGCGGTTGATGCGGCGGTGCGCCTTGTCCACCAGTTTAAGGTAGGTGGTGGCATAATCGGCGTTGGACACTACGATATCGGCAGCAATCTCCTCGCCGCCCACCAGCCGCACACCCTTTGCAGTGCGGTTTTCGACCAGGATGCGCTCCACCGGGGCGTTCACCCGCAGCTGGCCGCCCATATCCTCGAACTTGCGGATCAGGGCCTGCACCAGCGCGCCCGTGCCGCCCTTGGCGAAATGGATGCCCCAGGTCTTTTCGACAAAGTGGATCATCGCATAAATGGCCGGCACCTTCATCGGATTGCCGCCCACCAGCAGGGGTTCGAAACTGAACACCTGACGCATCTTGTCGGATTTGAAATATTTGCTGATCAGGCTGAACAGCGGCTGCACCGCGCCCAGTTTCAACAGATCGGGCACCACGCCCAGCATGGAGCCAAGGCTGCCGAAATAAGTGTAGCCCAGTTGCAGGAAGCCGCGCTGGAAGATGGCGCGGGCCTGTTCGTGGAAGGCTTCATAGCCTTCCAGATCCTCAGGGGCGAGCCGCTTGATCTGCTCGCGCGTGCTCACCGGATCGCCGTCATAATCGAAATAGGTGCCATCATCGAAATAGATGCGGTAAAACGGCAGGATTGGCGTGATTTCCAGATATTTGCTGGTGTTGGGCCCGCCGGAGATACCGCTGCGGATGCGATTATTCTCGTCCAGCACGTCGGCCGGGAAATCCGGCTCGCCCAGCATGGCGTGATCCTGTTCCAGGCTGAACAATTCTTCGATGAAGTGCGGGACGGTGAGCACTGTCGGCCCCATGTCGAACACGAAGCCATCGGCGCGGCGCACATAGGCACGGCCGCCCGGCGCATCCAGCGCTTCCACGATCTGCGTATCAAACCCCAGGCTTTGCAGCCGCATGGCGCACGAAATGCCGCCGATGCCTGCGCCGATGACCACTGCTTTGCGTCGTGACATATTCTCAACCCATCAGTTTGGCTGTGGAGTTAGTCCCTCGCCGGGCCGCGAACAAACATGAAATTGTCGCAGGCCGGCTCAACCCTCGCTCAGCAGCACTTCGGTTTCGCCGATGCTGGCCGGGGTGCCAACGTGGAACCACCTGCCGGGATGGCTGATGCCGAACATCCGGCCGCGCGCCAGCGCCTTGTCCCACGCCCGCCACATGTTGAACGGCTCCAACGGCTCGCCGGCAAACAGCGCGCGGCTGACGATCTGCACACCGGAATAGACGAAGGGCGCCAGTTTGCGCCCTGCTCGCGGAGTGAGCCTGCCCATGCCGTCCATGTGAAAATCACCGCGCCCTTCATAGCCATGGGCGCGGGCCAGCGGCACCAGCAGCAGCAGCGCGTCCATCTGATCGGGGTTCCACCGCGCCGCCATCAGCCGCAACGAGTCCACCGGCCCGTCGATCCACATATTGTCGGCGTTTATCGTGTAGAAATTGTCGCCGTGCAGCAGCGGCAGGGCGTTAACAATGCCGCCGCCGGTTTCCAGCAGCTGCCGGCGTTCGTCCGACACATCGATGTGCGCGGGGGTGCGGCGGGCCTTCACCGCCGCTTCGATCTGATCGGCGAAATAATGCGCGTTGACCACGGCGTGGCCCACCCCGGCGGCCGCAACACCATCCAGCGCGCGGTCCAGCAGGCTGCGCCCCGCCACATCGATCAGCGGCTTGGGCCGGGTGGCGGTGAGCGGCCGCATGCGCTTGCCCAGCCCGGCGGCCATCACCATGGCACTGAGCGGCAGCGTGCACGCTACATGCGGCTTCAGCGTGAGCGGCGGGCGGACCTTGCCCATCAGGAGACCTGTACGCCCAACCGGGCGCTGGCCGGCACATGGGCATCAAACCACGCCCGCACCGGGGCCAGCGCCGGATGTGCCAGATTGGCGTTTACCAATTCCCACAGGCGCGGGTGAAAGCGCGGATAGGCGGGCTTTCCGTCACGCACAAAAAGCCGGGTGAACACGCCCAGTATCTTGATGTTCCGCTGCGCCGCCAAAATGGCATAGGCGGTGCGAAACGCCGCTTCGTCCAGTTCAGGGCGCGCCGCGATGTAGCGCGTGATCATGGCGGCTTCCAGCTGCGGCGACACCACGCGGCGGATATCCTGCAGCAAGCTGGCCAGATCATAGGCGGGGTGGCCAGCCAGCGCATCCTGATAATCCAGCAGGCCCAGCCGTTTCAGGCCAGGCCGGTCCAGCAGCATCAGATTGTCGGCATGATAATCGCGCAGCACCATGACCGGCGGATGGGTGAACAGCGCCGGCCACAGC
>DAITMD010000291.1:0-3172 GCA_036835345.1 Sandarakinorhabdus sp.
GATGCCGATGCGGCGCAGCTGCTGGCGCTGGCCGCGGCCACGCCGCCGCTGCTGGTGCTGGGCGTCATCGGCGGGCAGGGTTTCCTGCTGGGGCGCGGCAACCAGCAGCTTTCCCCGGCGCTGATCGCCCGCGCCGCATGGCCGCCGCTGGTGCTGGCCAGCGCGGCCAAGCTGGCGGCCCTGCCCGGCGGCCGCCTGCTGGTGGACAGCGGCTGCGAGGCGCTGGACCGGCAGCTGTCCGGCCGCCATATAGGCGTTCGCACTGCGCCGCGGCGCACCATGATGATGAGAATCGATGCTGCCTGATCAGTTCACGCCCCTGCCCGATCTGATCCGCCGCCACGCGGCGCTGGGCGACAAGCCGGCGATCATCTGCGGCGATCAGACGATGTCGTGGGCGGCGCTGGCCGCGCGCATGGACCGCGTTGCCGCCGCCCTGGCGCAGCGCGGGCTGAAACAGGGTGAGGTGATCGCCATCGCAGCGGCCATGAGCAGCGAATATCTGCTGCTGTGGCTGGGCGCGCTGGCCGCCGGGCTGGCGGTGGCGCCGCTGCCGGGCAGTGCGGCGGCCGAAACCATCGCGATGATGGCTGAGGATGCCGATGCGAAGCTGTTCTTCGACGATGCGGCGCTGGCCGGGCTAGATGAATGGCTGGCCCCGGCAGGTTCAGCGCCGCCCGCCGTGACCATCGGCCCGGATGATCCGTTCAACCTCATCTACAGCAGCGGCACCACCGGGCGGCCCAAGGGCATCGTGCAGCCGCACCGGCAGCGCTGGGCGCATGTGCAGCGCGGCGCCGCCCAGGGCTATGGTCCCGATGCCGTCACCATCATCGCCACGCCGCTCTATTCCAATACCACCCTGGTCAGCCTGTTTCCCACGCTGGGACTGGGCGGCACGCTGGTGCTGCTGCCCAAGTTCGATTGCGGGGAATTTCTGCGGCTGAGCCAGATGCACCGGGTCAGCCACGCCATGCTGGTGCCGGTGCAATATCGCCGGCTGATGGACTTTGCCGATTTCGGCCAGTTCGACCTGAGGAGCTATCGCCGCAAATTCTGCACGTCGGCGCCGTTTTCGGCCGATCTGAAGGCCGAGGTGCTGCGCCGCTGGCCGGGCGGGCTGACCGAATATTATGGCATGACCGAAGGCGGCGGCACCTGCATCCTGCAATGCCACGACCATCCGGACAAATTGGCCACGGTGGGCCAGCCGGCGCCCGGCAGCGACATCAGGGTGATCGATGGCCATGGCCGCGAGCTGCCGATGGGCGAGACCGGCGAGATTGTCGGCCGGTCGCCGGCGATGATGACCGGCTATCACAAGCTGCCCGATGCCACCCGCGCTGCCGAGTGGTTTAGTCCCGATGGCGCGCGGTTCATCCGCACCGGTGATATCGGGCGCTTTGATGGCGATGGCTTCCTCACCCTGCTCGACCGCGCCAAGGACATGATCATTTCGGGTGGATTCAACATCTATCCCATCGATATCGAACAGGTGCTGGCCGGCCATCCGGACGTGCGCGATTGCGCGGTGGTGGGCGTGCCGTCGGCGGCGTGGGGGGAAAGCCCGGTGGCCTTCATCGTGGCCGATGCACCGCTGGATCTGGCCGCAGTGCAGGACTGGTTGAACGGCCGGCTGGGCCGCACGCAGCGGGTGATTGCGATGCGGCAATTGCCGGAACTGCCGCGCAGCGAGATCGGCAAGGTGCTGAAACGGCAACTGCGCGATCTGTACGCCGAAGGCTGAGCCAGCCAGCGCTGCGATATTACCAAAGCCGATATACGTAATATTGCCGCTTGCCGCCTGAGCGCCGCGCCTGTCTGGTGATGGCGTCACGAACAGGGGCGGCAGCGTGGGCAGATTGATCAGCGCTCTGGGCAGGATATTGGGCATCGCGGCGCTGCTGATGGCGGCGGCGGGCGGCGGCGGCGATGCGCCAGCAGCAAAGCGCAGCGAATTCAGCATCGGCTGGTCGATTTACGCTGGCTGGATGCCGTGGCCCTATGCGCAGCAATCGGGCATCGTGAAGAAATGGGCCGACAAATACGGCCTGAAGATCAGCATCGTGCAGGTGAATGATTATGCCGAAAGCGTGAACCAGTTCACCGCCGGCAAGCTGGACGGCGTGACCGTGGCCAACATGGACGCGCTGACCATCCCGGCGGCGGCCGGCAAGGACAGCAGCGCCATCATCATCGGCGATTATTCCAACGGCAACGACGGCCTGGTGGCCAAGGGCGCGGCCAGCGTGGCGGCGCTGAAGGGCAAGCCGATCAACCTGGTGGAGCTGTCGGTATCGCATTATCTGCTGGCGCGGGCGCTGGAACGGGCCGGCATGGCGCTGAGCGACGTGCGCACCATCAACACCGCCGATGCCGATATCGTGGCGGCCTTTGCCAGCGCCGATGTGGAGGCGGCGGTGGCGTGGAACCCGCAGTTGGCCGCCATCACCGCGCAGCCGGGGGCCAGGCTGCTGTTCAGTTCCGCCGATGTGCCGGGCGAGATCATCGATCTGCTGGTGGTGGATACCGCCACGCTGAAGGCGAACCCCGATCTGGGCAAGGCGCTGGCCGGTATCTGGTATGAAACCATGGCGCTGATCGTGCGGCAGGATGAACAGGGCAAGGCAGCGCGGGCGGCGATGGCCAAACTGGCCGGCGCCACCCCGGCCGAGTTCGACGCGCAATTGGCCACCACCTATCTTTATGCCGATCCCGCGGCCGCCGCGGCCGCCGCGCGCAGCCCCGATCTGATCACCACCATGACGCGGGTGCGGGATTTTTCCTTCGCGCGCGGGCTGTTCAAGGGCGCCGCGACGGCTGGCGCGGTGGGCATGGGCTTTCCCGGCGGCAGGACGCTGGGCGATCCGGCGCGCATCATGCTGCGTTTCGATGACCGCTATATGCAGCTTGCCGCCGACGGGGGCCTGTGAGGCCATGCGGCACCGCCGGGATGCACCACCTTGCGCTGGGTGAACCGCCGGATCGGCCGCAGCCAAGCGTTGATACTTGGCGCGGTGCCGGTGGCGGCGCTGCTGCTGCTTTATGTGATTGTGGCGGCGCTGCGCCATGCCGCCAATCCGGCCGACCGCATCATGCCGCTGCCCGGCGCCATGGCAACGGCGCTGTGGGCGCTGGCCACGGTGCCCGATCCGCTGTCGGGCAATCTGCT
>DAITMD010000292.1:0-3166 GCA_036835345.1 Sandarakinorhabdus sp.
CCTGATAATCGGCGGCGCAGCGCGGCGCGCGGGCGCAGGCCAGCGCCGCATCGGAGAGATGCCCGCAGCGGCAGGGGTTCATCGCCGCCACCAGCTGCACCCGCGCCGGATAGGTGACGTGGGCGGCGGCGCGCGCCACCTGCACCTGCCCGGTTTCCAGCGGCTGGCGCAGGCTGTCGAGCACGCCGCGCTGATATTCGGGCAGTTCATCAAGAAACAGCACGCCCAGATGCGCCAGGCTCACTTCGCCGGGCCGCGCCTTGGCACCGCCGCCGACCAGCGCCGCCATCGACGCCGAATGATGGGGGCTGCGGAACGGCCGGCTGCGCTTCAGCTTGCCGCCCTCCAGCTCGCCGGCGATGGAGGCGACCATGGAAACCTCCAGCGCCTCGGCCGGGGTGAGATCGGGCAGGATGCCGGCCAATGCTGCCGCCAGCAGGGATTTGCCCGAACCCGGCGGGCCGCTCATCAGCAGATTGTGGCCGCCGGCCGCGGCGATTTCCACGGCACGCTTGGGCGTTTCCTGCCCCTTGATGTCGGCAAAATCCGGGCCGCGCCGCGTCATTTCGGCCTGCGCGCGCTGCGGCTGCGGCAGCATGATGCTGCCCTTCAGATGGTTGATCAGCGCCAGCAGATCGGGCGCGGCCACCACGTTCACCTCGCCGGCCCACGCCGCTTCCGGGCCTTGCGCGGCCGGGCAGATCAGGCCCTGCTCGTTTGCACCGGCATGGAGCGCGGCCAGCAGCACGCCCGGCACCGGCAGGATCGTCCCGTCCAGCCCCAGTTCGCCCACGGCCACATATTCGGCCAGCGCATCGGCCGGGATCACGTTCATCGCCGCCAGCAGGCCCAGTGCGATCGGCAGATCATAATGGCTGCCTTCCTTGGGCAGATCGGCCGGCGACAGATTGACCACCACGCGGCGCGGCGGCAGCGACAGGCCGATGGCGTGCAGGGCGGCGCCCACGCGCTCCCGGCTTTCCTTCACCGCCTTGTCGGGCAGGCCAACGGTGACGAAATTCACCTGACCGGCGGACAATTGCACCTGGCAATCGACGCCGCGCGCCTCCAGCCCCAGGAACGCCACCGTGCCGACATGGGCCACCATCAACCAACTCTCCGACTTTTTGTGACCCCTTTGCAACGCTTAGGAAATTCGGCGCGAAGCTGCAATTGCTGCCTTACGATTGCCACAGGCGAGCCGTAACGAAGGTTAAACATGAGTCGGCTTGGCTTTCTTGATGCGCTGGTGCGCTCTGAACCGTTCCGGGTGTTCCAGATGATGCTGGGATTCCTGCTGATGCCGGTTGCCTTCATCATCGGGCTGATATCGCCGGCACCGATCGGGATTTTCGTGTTCGGGGCCGGGCTGGCGCTGGTGCTGCGCCATTCGCGCTGGGCGCGGCGGCGCTATCTGTTCTACACGCGCCGCCATCCCAAGGTGCGCAAGGCGGTGGACATCGGCCTGATGCGCGGCAAGCGGCGGCGCAGCGGCGCGGTGCAGAGCCTGCCCCTGGCACCGCCGCCGGCACCCTGATCTTGCCAGGGCGGTTCGTTGACTTGGGCGGATGGCAACCCTATCTGCAAACCCATGCAGGCAGCCCCATCCGGGCAGCCCTTTTGTTTCGTGTCTGGAAAGCTGCCGAATGCTGGGTTTGGACAAGGTTGCCAAGACGATCTTCGGTTCGTCGAACGACCGTTATCTGAAATCGCTGCGCCCGCTGGTGAAGCGGATAAACGATCTGGAACCGCAGATCGCCGCGCTGCCTGACGAAGCGCTGCAGGCACAGACGCCAAAGCTGAAGGCCGAGCTGGAAGCCGGCAAGACACTGGATGATATTTTGCCCGAAGCCTTTGCCACGGTGCGCGAAGCGGCAAAGCGCACGCTGGGCCAGCGCCATTATGATGTGCAGCTGATCGGCGGCATCGTGCTGCACCGCGGCGAAATCGCCGAAATGCGCACCGGCGAAGGCAAGACGCTGGTGGCGACGCTGGCGGTGTATCTGAATGCGCTGACCGGCCGCGGCGTCCACGTGGTTACGGTGAACGATTATCTGGCCAGCCGCGATGCGCAGTGGATGGGGCAGGTTTACCGCTTCCTGGGCCTGAGCGTGGGCGTGATTGTGCCCAATCTGGATGAAGCCTCGCGCCGGGCGGCCTATGCGGCCGACATCACCTATGGCACCAACAACGAATTCGGTTTCGATTATCTGCGCGACAACATGAAGTATAGCCGCGAGCAGATGGTGCAGCGGCCCTTCAGCTATGCCGTGGTTGACGAGGTGGACAGCGTGCTGGTGGATGAAGCGCGCACGCCGCTGATCATTTCCGGCCCCACCGATGACAAATCGGGCCTCTACACCTCGGTCAACGCCGTGGTGAAGGAGCTGGAGCGCGAGGATGTCGAGGTGGACGAGAAGCAGAAATCGGTCATCCTCACCGAAGCCGGCACCGAAAAGGTGGAGCGGATGCTGGCCGCCGCCGGGCTGCTGGACGGGACAAATCTCTATGATTTCGAGAACACGCAGGTGGTGCACCACCTGAACCAGGCGCTGCGCGCCACGGTGATCTTCCGGCGCGACACCGATTATATCGTGCGCGGCGGCAAGGTGATCATCATCGATGAATTCACCGGCCGCATGATGGATGGAAGGCGCTGGTCCGAAGGGCTGCACCAGGCGGTGGAGGCCAAGGAAGGCGTGCAGATCATGCCGGAGAACCAGACTCTGGCCAGCATCACCTTCCAGAATTATTTCCGCATGTATCCCAAGCTTGGCGGCATGACCGGCACGGCGGCCACCGAAGCGGCCGAATTTTACGACATCTACAAGCTGAACGTCGTGGAAATCCCGACCAACGTGCCGGTGCAGCGCAAGGATGCCGAGGACGAATTTTACAAGAACAGCGACGACAAATACAAAGCCATCGTGAAGGGCATCCGCGAGGCGCAGACGCGCGGGCAGCCGGTGCTGGTCGGCACGGTGTCGATTGAAAAGAGCGAACTTCTGTCGGAATTTCTGAAGACGGAAGGGGTGGAGCATGTCGTGCTCAACGCCCGCTATCACGAACAGGAAGCCGCCATCGTGGAGCAGGCCGGGCGCATCGGCGCGGTGACCATCGCCACCAACATGGCCGGGCGCGGCACCGACATCAAGCTGGGCGGCAA
>DAITMD010000293.1:0-3156 GCA_036835345.1 Sandarakinorhabdus sp.
CCGCCACAGATGGTTTCATAATATTGGAAATCATTGTTTCCGAACGTGAAATTGTTCATCGTCCCCTGCGACGCCGCCAGCACGCCCAGTGCGCCGAACAGCGCATCGGTGATGATCTGGCTGGTTTCGACATTGCCGGCGACGACGGCGGCCGGCGCTGCGGGGCT
Source organism: Sandarakinorhabdus sp. (assembly GCA_036835345.1). GTDB lineage: Bacteria > Pseudomonadota > Alphaproteobacteria > Sphingomonadales > Sphingomonadaceae > Sandarakinorhabdus. Next base: position 168 of record DAITMD010000293.1, read on the forward strand.
CAGCATCGAACCTTGCGGCACGATCAGCGTGATGGGCCGCATGCAGCCATCGTTCATTGGCAGATCGCTGCCCGCAAGACATCGGAATCCATAGAGAATTGCCGCCTGCGTGACGGAATAGGGGGCATTGAAATTGTCGGGAAGTTGCGCCGACGTGCCCGTGAAATCGACCACGGCGCTGCGGTTGGCGGGATCGATGCGGACGCTGATTGCCACCTGCGCGCCATTGTCCATGGCCACGGTTCGCTGACCGTCTGTTAGCCTGGAAATGGCTTCACGAACAGCATCTTCGGCATTGTCTTGCACATATGACATGAAGGCTGAAACCCGCGCTGCGCCTTCGGCGGCGCACAGGCCCATCAGCGCCGCGCCGCCTCTGGTGCAGGCGGCAGCCTGGGCCTTCAGGTCGCCAAGGCAGCGGGCCGGATCGCGTGCCGGCCATGGCCCGCTGCCGAGCACGGCCAGCATATCGGCTTCAAGGAAATTCCCCTTGTCGATCAGCAGGATATTGTCGATCAGCACGCCTTCGTCGGCGATGCTGCGGCTGTCTGGCGGCATGGAGCCGGGGCTGATCCCGCCGATATCGGCCTGATGCCCGCGCGCCGCCGTCCAGAAGGCGAGGCTGCCATCCACGAAAACCGGTGCAACAACAGTGACATCGGGCAGGTGCGTGCCACCGGCAAAGGGGTTGTTGAGCACGAACATGTCACCGGGATGGATGCCGCGGGCGCTGCCGGACCATTTGGCCATCACGGTGCGCACGCTGTCGCCCATGCTGCCCAGATGCACCGGCATGTGCGGCGCGTTGGCCACCAGCCGGCCACCGGCATCGAACAGCGCGCAGGAGAAATCCAGCCGTTCCTTGATATTGACCGACCAGGCCGTGGTCTTCAGCGCTTCACCCATTTCGTCGGCGATGGCCATGAAACGATTGGCAAAAATCTCCAGCTGGATGGGGTCAGGCGCAGCCGTATCGGCGATGGCGGCGGGGCGCGGCGGCGCCAGCCGCGTCAGGATCAGATTGGCCTGATTGTCCACCTCGGCCTGCCAGCCGGGTTCGACCAATGTGGTACCGGCATCATCGATGATCACTGCCGGCCCGGCGATGCGCCAGCCGGCGGGCAGGGCGCTGCGCTGATAAAAGCCGCATTTGTGCGATGTGCCGTGCAGATACACGTTTCGGGTGGCCAGATGTGGCCGCCCGCTGGCAGCCGGTGGCCGCGCGTGGGCGGGCGGTGACCCCCGGGTGGCGGCTTCGGCAATCAGCGCATCCACCACCAGATCGGCGCCCTGAACCGCAAAGCCGAAGCGCCGGCTCTGCTCGGCGGCGAAGGCGGCTGCCATGGCTTCGGCGCTGCCTAGTGGCAGGTCGATCCCGCTGTCTGACCCGGCATAGCGGATGCGCGCCAGCACAGTTACGCTGACCGGCATTTCGCCCTGCGCCAGCAGCGCCTCTCGGGCCTCCTTGGCCAATGCCGCCGCCGCCGCGTCAAGATCGCTGCCAAGCGGCAGGTTCAGCGTGCGCTGCCGCACGGCGCGGGCCTGCGCCATGCCGATGCCCCAGGCCGACAACAGCCCGGCCAGGGGGTGGATCAGCACCCGCGTCATGCCCAGCCCGTCGGCGATGGCGCAGGCGTGCTGCCCGCCGGCCCCGCCAAAGCAGCACAGCGTGTAGCGCGCGGCATCATGGCCGCGCGCGATGCTGATGCGGGCAATGGCCTGCGCCATGGTTTCCACCGCGATCGCCCGCGCGCCAGCCGCCACCTGCTGAGGCGTCTGACCAATTTCGGCGGCTAGCGCGGCAAAGCCAGCCCGCGCCGCCGCTTCGTCCAGCGGCGCATCACCAGCCGGCCCGAACAGCGCCGGGAAGAAATCCGGCTGGATGATGCCCAGCAGCAGATTGGCATCGGTGACCGTAAGCGGACCATCACGGCCATAGCTGGCCGGCCCCGGCACCGCGCCGGCGCTGTGCGGGCCAACGCGCAGCCGCCCCTGCTCCAGCCGCACCACCGATCCGCCGCCGGCCGCCACCGTATCGATCTTCAGCATCGGCACCGCCAGCGGCACGCCGGCGATCATCACATCGGCGGCGCGTTCGAACGCGCCATCATAAAGCGACACGTCGGTTGAGGTGCCGCCCATATCAAACCCGATCAGCCGTGTGTCCCCGCAGCTTTGCCCGGCGGCGGCCATGCCCACGATGCCGCCTGCCGGGCCGGACAATATGGCATCACGGCCATGGAAATGCCCGGCCCGCGCCAGCCCGCCGCTGGATTGCATGAAGGACAGATTTACGCCCGGCAGCCCGGCCGCCACCCGGTGTACATAGGCGCCAAGCGGCGGCGAGAGATAGGCATCCACCACCGCCGTCCATGCCCGCGGCACCAGCCGGATGGTGGCGCCCACCTGATGGCTGGCGGTCACCTGGCTGAAGCCGATCTGCCGCGCCATCGCCGCCAGCCGCGCCTCGTGATCGGGAAAGGCGTGGCCGTGCAGGCAGGCGATGGCGATGCTGCGCCAGCCTTCATCATACGCGCCTTGCAGGCTGGCGCGGGCCGCCGCTTCGTCCAGCAGGCGCAGCACTTCGCCTTCAGCGCTCATGCGTTCGTCGATTTCGATGCAGGCGCCGTGGAGCAGCGGCGGCTTGACGATGTTCAGCGCGAATATGTCGGGCCGGGCCTGATGCCCGATGGCCAGCGCATCGCGGTGCCCCCGGGTGATCGCCAGCAGCGTGGGCGCCCCCCGGCGTTCCAGCAGGGCATTGGTGGCGACCGTGGTGCCCATGCGCACGGCAGCGATGGGGGCGGGATCGTCACCGCGCAGCCGCCTGATCGCCTCCAGCGCGGCATCATCATAATGGCCGGGCGCTTCAGACAGCAGCTTGGCGGTGGTCAGGCTGCCATCCGGGCGCTCAGCCACCACATCGGTGAAGGTGCCGCCGCGATCGATCCAGAATTGCCACCCCGCCATGCGCCATTGGTGGCGAGGC
>DAITMD010000294.1:0-3115 GCA_036835345.1 Sandarakinorhabdus sp.
CCAGCCGGCGGCGGCCAGCGCGGCGGGCAGCGCCGTTTCCAGCGACGTGAAGCTCATTTCAAGCCGCAGCGGTTCGCCGCCGTGGCGGCAGAGCGCGTCGCACTCCTGCGCCAGCGCCGGATCAAGGCGGCGCTCCCAAATCGTCAGGTTGATGGCATCATCATGGATTGCGGCCAGCACATCGGCGTTTTCGCCTGCCGCCACATGGCCGCGCACTTCGCCGCGCAATTCAGCGACAGCCAGGTTCATGCTGCTGCCGCCTGCTGGCCCCACACGGGGAAGGGATCAGGCAGTTTCGCCCAGATTTTCGGCTGAAAGCGCACCTCCGGCACCAGACAGGCATCCAGCCGGCGGCGCAGCGCCACCTCGTCCATGCCGATGCCGATGAACACCAACTCTTGCCGACGATCGCCCCAGACCTCGTCCCAATGTTGGCTCAGCAGATTTTCGAACGCCGGGTTGTCCTGCGGCCAGCGCGCCTTGGGGATGGCGGCCCACCAGCGGCCCAGGGCCTGGCTCGTCACCTGGCTACCGGCCTGGCTCATTTCGCCCACCCAATCAGGGCGGGTCGCGATCCAGAAATGCCCCTTGGCGCGCACCACGCCGGGCCATTCCTCGTTCAGGAACGCGCGGAACTTCGCCGGATGGAACGGCCGCCGCGCCCGGTAGACAAAGCTTTCGATGCCATAGGTTTCGCTCTCTGGCGCGTGATCGGCAAAGCCATACAACTCCTTGGCCCAGAGCGGATGCTGCTCGGCCTTGCCCTCCTCGAACAGGCCGGTGCCCAGAACGGCGGCCAATGGCACGCGGCTGTGATCGGCTTCGATGAGTTTGGCTTCGGGGTTCAGTGCCCGCACCAGCTTGCGCACCGTTTCCGGCTCGGCCGCCTCGCTGATCTTGTTGAGGATGATGACGTCGGCAAATTCGATCTGCTCGACCAGCAGGCCGACAAGGCTGCGCGTGTCACCCTCGCCGGCCGTTTCGCCGCGATCGGCGAGGAATTCGCTGCTGGAATAGTCGTTCAGCAGATTGGCGGCATCGACCACCGTCACCATGCAGTCCAGCCGTGCCACATCCGACAGGCTGTCACCGGCCTCATCTTCAAAGCTGAAGGTGGCGGCGACCGGCAACGGTTCCGATATGCCGGTAGACTCGATCACCAATGCATCGAAGCGTCCCGCCTCGGCCAGCGTGCGCACTTCTTTGAGCAGATCCTCGCGCAGCGTGCAGCAGATGCAGCCGTTGGTCATCTCCACCAGCGTTTCCTGCGTCTGCGCCAGCGCCGCCTCGCCGCCACGCACCAGATCGGCGTCGATGTTCACCTCCGACATGTCGTTGACGATCACCGCCACCCGCCGGCCTTCGCGATTGGCGAGGATGTGATTGAGCAGCGTGGTTTTCCCCGCGCCCAAAAAGCCCGACAGCACCGTGACGGGCAGGCGCGTGTCTTCAGCATCCAACATTGAAACCAGCCTTGCAGGAATGACGATATAATGTATCAGAGCGGCATCGCCGGAAGTCAAGTGGCGTCCGGCACAGGGGATCATCATCAGTATGAATGCTTTGCGCCTGTCTGTTTCCGCCCTGCTGCTGGCCAGTGCAGCCTCAGGCGCTCGAGCCGAAGACGCGGATGCCGAGGCTGAAATCGTCGTCACCGGGCAGCGCCAGGCCTATCGCGGCGAGTTCACGCTGAAGGAAACGCCGCAGGCTATTCAGCTGATCGGCGAGAAGCAGATCGACAACAACAACATCACCCGCCTCACCGATGTGCTCGATCTTTCGGCATCGGTGGCCCGTCAGAACAATTTTGGCGGGCTATGGGATGCCTATGCAGTGCGCGGTTTTGCAGGGGACGAGAATCTGCCGTCGGGCTATCTGGTCAACGGCTTCAACGGTGGTCGCGGCTTCGGTGGCGCGCGCGATGCGGCCGGCATCGAACGTGTGGAGGTGCTCAAGGGGCCCAATGCCGCCCTGTTTGGCCGCGGCGAGCCGGGCGGCACCATCAACATTGTCACCAAGCGCGCCGATTTCCAGGGTCGCGGCCGACTGAACCTGCTGGCTGGCAGTTTTGATCGGCAGCGCGCTGATGCCGACATCAACATCGCCACCGGCGACGTGCTGGCGGTCCGGCTGGTGGGATTTTATGAAGATGCCGGCAGCTTCCGCGAAACCGTGCGCAGCAATCGCTATGGTTTCCTGCCATCGGTGCTGGTGAAGCTGGGCGACAACACCAGCCTGACCTATGATCTGGAACTGTCCCGCACCGAGGCTGATTTCGATCGTGGCACGGTGGCAATTGGCGGGGTGCTGGGACGTGTTCCGCGCGAGAATTTCTTCGGTGAACCTGGCGATGGTCCAGTTGAGGCCGATGCCACCGGCCACCAGTTGCAACTCCAGCACGAATTCGGGGGCGGATGGAGCCTTCTGCTGGGCGGTCAGTATCGCGAAACCCGGCTGGAAGGCTTTTCCACCGAAGCCGAACTGGCCGGCGGGCGGCAGCGGCTGGGCCGTGACGGCCGTTCATTGTCGCGCCAGCGCCGGTCCCGCCTGTACGAAGGCGAGCATTTCGTGCTGCGCGGCGAGATCGCCGGCCGCTTCGACACCGGCGGCCTGCTGCACCGAGTGCTGATCGGCGCAGACTATGACGAGTTCGACAACAGCCAGCTCTTCCTGCGCTTCCGTCCTGCGGTGATTGGCCCGGCCACCACGCCGGCACAGAGCAACGACATCGATATCTTCAACCCGGTCTATGGCCGCTTCCCGCTGCCCACGCCCGGCCCTCAGACTGACAGACTGGACCAGCAGCGCGCCTTTGGCGTTTATGTGCAGGATCAGGTCACGCTTTCTTATCGGGTGCAGGTGCGTTTCGGCGGGCGCTTCGACCAGTTCGAGGTGGCGACGTTCAACCGCGCCAACGGCGCCAGCAATGCCCGCACCTATCGCCGGTTCAGCCCGCAGGCGGGGCTGGTCTATGAAGCCAGCGATGCCGTCTCGCTCTATGCCGCCTATGGCCAGGGTTTCCGTGCAAATCTGGGGGCGACGGCTGCCGGCACCCTGTTCGATCCCGAAGTGTCGAAATCGGCCGAAGTGGGTGCCAAGCTGGCGCTGCTGGACG
>DAITMD010000295.1:0-2823 GCA_036835345.1 Sandarakinorhabdus sp.
CAGTGGGCCAGCACTGCCTGCCGTTCAAAACTGGCCATGCGCGCCATCGGTTCGGTGGCGGCCGCCGCGGCGGTGATGGCGCGGTCAATCGTTGCGGCATCGGCCTGCGCGACGCGGGTGGCCGGCTTCCCGGTGAACTTGTCGGTCACCACCAGATCGGCGTTGGGCTGCTCCGCCTTGTTCGCCACATAGAGCGGATATTGGTCGCGCAGGGCCATGGCGGCTCTCCTCAGACGGTCAGCACCACCTTGCCCAGCGCCTTGCGGTCCATCATCCAGCGGATGGCCGCTGCGCCTTCGTCCAGCGGAAAATGCCGCGACACATGCGGCTTCAATTTGCCGTCCGCATACCAGCGCAGCAGTTCTTCCATATTCTTGGCGTGCAGCGCCGGCTCGGCCTGGGTGAACGCGCCCCAGAACACGCCGACGATGCTGGCGCCCTTGATCAGCGGCAGGTTCAAGGGCAGCGCCGGGATCGCACCAGCGGCAAAGCCGATCACCAGATAGCGGCCGTTCCACGCAATGCCGCGAAACGCCGGCTCGGCAAATCGGTCGCCCACCGGATCATAGATGACATCCGCCCCCTTGCCGCCGGTCAGCGCCTTCACCCGCTCCTTCAGATCCTCGGAGCTGTAGTTGATCACCTCGTCCGCGCCCATCTCGCGGCACAGCGCCAGTTTCTCATCCGAAGATGCCGCCGCGATCACCTTCGCGCCCATCACCTTGCCCAGCTCCACCGCCGTCAGGCCCACGCCGCCGGCCGCGCCCAGCACCAGCAAGGTCTCGCCGGGTTTCAATTGGCCACGCTGTTTGAGCGCATGGTGGCTGGTGCCATAGGTCATGGTGAAGCCGGCCGCGATGTCGAACGGCATGCCGGGTGCCATCTTCACCACCTGGCTGCGGTTTGCGATCACTTCCTCGGCCATGGCGCCGTGCCCGGTCATGGCGATCACGCTTTCGCCCACCGCGACATCGGAAACGCCCTCGCCCACCGCACTGACGATGCCGGCACATTCGCCGCCGGGGCTGAACGGCAGCGCCGGCTTGAACTGATAGAGATTGCGGATGATCAGCGTGTCGGGGAAGTTCACCCCCACCGCCTTTACGGCTATGCGCACCTGGCCCTTGGCCGGCTGCGGCACCGGAATATCGGAAACGACCAGCTTTTCCGGGTCACCATGTTCAACGCACAGCACGGCCTTCATCATCGTCTCTCCCGATTTTCGGACAGCATAACGGCGGCTCAGGCCGCCGCCAATCCTGCCATTATTGCCTCGCCCAGCAGGCGGAACTCGGCTTCGCGCGGACTGCCCTGCCGCCACACCAGCGCCACGGTCCGCGCCGCATTGCCGGACACGGGCCGGGCGATCAGATTGGTGTGGGCGATGATGCCGGCATCCAGCGCCAGCTTCGGCACCAATGTCTGCCCCAGGCCGCCGGCGACCATTTCCACCAGCGTCGTCAGGCTGGTGCCGCGGTGCGCCGGATCGGCGCGCAGTTCCGGGCGTCCGCAGGCGGAAAGCACCTGATCCTTCAGGCAATGCCCGTCTTCCAGCAGCAGCAGACCGTGCGGATCGATACTGTCCGGTGCCACCGCTGGCGGCGGATCGGGCAGATCGCCGGGGCGGAACACCAGGAAGAACGGATCATCGAACAGCGGCATTTCGGCAAGGCCCGGCGTGTCCCATGGCAGCGCCAGCAGCACTGCATCCAGCATGCCGCGGCTCAAGGCTTCGGCGGCCGGGCCGCTCATGTCTTCGCGCAGATAGAGTTTCAGATCGGGCCAGTCGCGGCGGATGTGCCCGCAAACGCGCGGCAGCAGATAGGGCGCGATGGTGGGGATGACGCCCAGCCTGAGCGGGCCGGCCAGCGGCTTGTCGCCGCCCACGGTCAGGCCGACCAGCTCATCGGTTTCGCGCAGCACGCCATATGCCTTGGCCACCACGCGTTCGCCCATCGGCGTGAAGCGCACCACGCGGCGGTTGCGTTCCACCAGCCGCACACCCAGCAGCGATTCCAGTTCGGCAAGGCCCGCCGACAGGGTGGACTGGGTGACGAAGCACGCCTCTGCCGCGCGGCCGAAATGGCCGTGGATGTGCAGCGCGGTGAGATATTGCAGCTGCTTGATGGTGGGTTGATAGGCTGTCATTGACGTAATCGATTTGTCACAGAGATATTATCGATTGGATTTCTATCTGAAGCAAGGCCATCACGCCAGCGTCCGGGCTCCCTCCGGCACCAGATTCCAGCTTTTTGAAAGGATTTCATCATGGCGCTGACTGTTGGCGATAGCGTTCCCTCGTTCGTGCTTCCCGTGCAGCAGGGCGTGGCCGCGCTGCCCGCCGGTGAAACGCTGGACATCACCACTGCCTATCCCGGCAAGTGGAAGATCCTGTTCTACTGGCCCAAGGATTTCACTTTCGTCTGCCCGACCGAGATCATCGGCTATGGCGACCTGCAGGGTGATTTCGCCGATCGTGACGCCGTGCTGATCGGCGCGTCGACCGACACCGATTTCGTGCACTTCGCCTGGCGCAAGAGCGACGAGCGGCTGGCCGCCTGCGATTTCCCGTGGCTGGCCGACAATTCGAAGCTGCTGGCTGACGCGCTGGGCATCATCGTGCCGGGCGCCGGCGTGCCGCTGCGCGCCACCTTCATCATCGATCCGGAAAACGTCATCCAGCACATCACGGTCAACGGCCTGAACGTCGGCCGCAACCCGGCCGAAACCCTGCGCGTGCTCGATGCGCTGCAGACCGACGAGCTGTGCCCGTGCAACTGGTCCGAAGGCCAGGACACGCTGAAGCCGGCAGCGTAACGGCTT
>DAITMD010000295.1:2890-3077 GCA_036835345.1 Sandarakinorhabdus sp.
CGCCACAAGCCTCCTCACCCCCTTCCCTCACCCTCCCACCGCTTTGCGGTGGGCCCCTCCCTCTCCCCGAACGGGAGAGGGGAAAGGTTTGACATGATCTTTTCCGAACTCGCCAAATCCCTGCCGGATTACGCCAAGGACCTGCGCCTCAACGTCTCCAGCCTGCTGACGGAGCAATTGCTCAGCG
>DAITMD010000296.1:0-3064 GCA_036835345.1 Sandarakinorhabdus sp.
CAGGCCTCCGATTTGTCGATCGTCTCGATGATCAGCCAGGTGGTGCCGTGGACGCTGACGGCCGATGCCAGCATCAAGCAGGAACTTCCCTATGTGGACTGATCTGCGGCGAACGCTGGCCAGGACCACGGCGTTGGCGCAGCTGGCGGGGAACCGCGGCGGTGCCACTGCCGCCGTGGTGGCCATGGCCATGCCGGCGCTGCTGGCCGGGATGGCGCTCGGCGTTGATTTCACCATGAACCGCATGGTGCACAATCGCATGCAGATTGCCGTGGATGGCGCCGCATTGGCGGCCGCCGCGCAGATCGAGCAGGGCGGCCCCATCGTTGCCACGGCGCTTTCGCAGGTCGCGCACGACGTGCCTGCAGAATTTGCGGGCATGACCACCGCAGCCGACATTACCACCGGCATCTATGACGAAGTGGGCGGGTTTGTGCCCGATACCGGTCCCAATGTGAACGCGGTGCGGGTCACGGCGGAGCGCTCTCCTGATCGCGGCAATGGTGTGCGGCACATCCTGGCGCAGGTGCTGGGCACCGATCTGATGCGCCTGCGGGTATCGGCCATCGCGGCCCGGCCGGTGAACGTATTCTATCAGCCGCCGGAACGCGACACGCTGGATCCGGAAGCTGGCGATTTCAACGAAATCTACGTCTATTGCTATGACACGCTAGGGACCGGCTCGCCGGATTCGCGGCGCACCCAGATGACCCTGGTGTCGAACAATATGCCGGTCGGGCAGAATATCGTCACCATCAGCGGCGGGCTGGTGCCTGCCAATCCGCCGGAAACCGTCAACTGGCCGCGCTGCGATCAGAAGGGGCAGACGCTCAGCTTCCGTCTGCGCAACGTTCGCCACGTCAAGGCCAATCCGGTGTTGTGGGCCAGTCCCGACGCGACGGTGAGCGGTGTGCAGCCGGGCCGCCCCGAGTTCAACTATTTCACCGATACGGTGCTCGACAACGGCACCGAGCTCATCGATCTACAGGGCTATAATATCCTGGAGACGGTGCTGTGCGACGGAATCGACAAGTGCACGCCCGGCACGATGGGTTCGCAGATTCCGGCTGGCAAAAATCGCGCTGCAACGCGTGTGCGCACCACGGAGCCGTGCCGCCCGGGCAAGTTCATGTATTTCGGCTTTGAAGACCGTCCGCCCGGCCAGTCCGGGCCCAGCGCCAACTGGTTGCAGCCGGCCTGGACCGACAGTGACTATGACGATATCCGCATCGTGATGAAGTGTCCGAACAGCGGCCGACTGGGCGATGCAATCGTCAGGTTGGTGCGGTAACCAGCCTCTGGTCTGGGTCAGGTCAGGGCCAATTTACGCCAGCTTTGAAGACGGTTGACTAAGGCCTCGGCCGGTCGGCCGGCCACCGCCATCACCGTGCACGAACTATCATCCGCCGCCGTCACGGCAAGCACGGATAGCAAGAACTGCCGCTGACCGGCCGTGCCGGGCCTGATCCCCGTTTCAAACTGCAGCCGCTGTCAGCCGCCGGTGCGTGCGATCAGCGATCGCCGACGCGCGGCATGGTCACATCGGCTTCCAGCGTGGCCGGCATCGGCATGAAACGCAGCAGAGCCGCCGAAGCGCCGGTTGCCTGAATGCGAACGCGGGCCAACCCGCCAACATTCTCGGTCACGGTGATTGTGGCTTCGCTGCGGATCCACGGTGGCAGCTGGCCGCGAGCGGCCGAACTGGCTGCACTGGTGCTGGACCCGAACACCACCATCCGCGCACCGGTGCGGGCGCTGTTCTGCATGGCGTTGTAGGTGTAGATGCCGAAGCCCAACTGTACGACACCAAACAGCATCAGGAACAGCAATGGCAGCAGCAGCGCCATCTCGGCAGCGGCTGCCCCGGCCCGTTCCCGCCGCAATTGAAACACAGTACGCATCACTCAGGACTCCCCCGAAACTGGGCTTGCCTTATCAGAAATGCCCGGCCACCGCAATTGTGACGACTCTGGCACTACGTCCAGCCATTCAGCGCGCCGCCGGCAGGAACAGGCGCTTCACGTCATCCCTGTCTTCCACCCGGTCAATGAAGGCGGGGATCAGCTTCATGGCCGGCGCCGCCTGCTCAAAGCCATGGCCCAGCGCCAGCAAGCGCGCGTCGCTCCAGGCCGGGCCAATGAACGACAAGCCCACCGGCAGCCCGCGCACCCCGCCCATCGGCACGGTGAGGTGCGGATAGCCTGCAACCGCCGCCAGGCCGCCGGCACCGCCAAAGGTCGCCTGATCGCCATTGACCGGATCGATGAACCACGCCGGCGGCGCCGTGGGGGCTATGAGGGCGATCACCCTCGCTTCGGCCAGCAGCCTGTCGATCCCGTCCCTGCCGGCCTGCCGCAGCGAGGATTCGCGGGCCTTCAGATAATCCGGGTCACTCAGGCCGCTGGTCGCCTCGGCCTTCTCGAAACTGTCCTGGCCGAACAGGGCCAGTTCGGCCGCGGCATTGGCCGTGTTGAAGGCGATCAGATCGGCGAGCGTGCGCGTCTTCACCGCAGGCGGCGTGGCGGCCAAATAGGCATTCATGCCGGCCTTCAGCTCGGTCATCAGCACCTTGTCCTCGTTCTCGCCGATTTCGCGGCGGTTGGGGCCGGTCTTGATTTCGACCAGCACTGCCCCCGCGGCCTTCAGCACGGCCAGCGCCGCTTCGAAGCGGGCATCGACGCCGGGGTGCCAGCCGGCGGCAAAGCGCAGCACCCCGATGCGCGCGCCTTTGAGCGCACCTTCATCCAGTGCGGCGACATAGTCGGTCTTGCGGGCGTCGGCCGCGCTGGTGGCGGGATCGGCCGGATCGCTGCCGGCCATGATGGTGAGCAGCCGCGCGACAGTCTTCACATCGCGCGCCATTGGCCCGGCCGTATCCTGGCTGTGGCTGATCGGCACCACGTGGGTGCGGCTGACCAGGCCAATTGTTGGCTTGAAGCCCACGATCCCGTTGACAGCGGCCGGGCAGGTGATGCTGCCATCCGTTTCGGTGCCGATGGCGGCCTCCACCATCTGGGCCGCCACCGCCGCCGCGCTGCCCGACGAGGAACCGCAGCTGTTGCGG
>DAITMD010000297.1:0-3057 GCA_036835345.1 Sandarakinorhabdus sp.
TCTTTTGGGCAATACGGCAGACGGCGGCGCGCACCGACAGCAGGCGGGTTTCGATGATCAGCACATCGTCCAGCCGCGCCGGCCGCCGCCACCTGATATCCATTTCCGTCACTGCATAGGCACCTTGGCCGTCCCGCACGGCCGCGCCATGATCGATGCCGGCGCTGCGCAGAAATTCGGTGCGGCCGCGCTCCATGAAATGCAGATATTTGGCGTGATACATGATGCCGGCCGTGTCCGTATCTTCAAAATAGACGCGGGCTGCCAGGCGGTGGACACCGTCTGCAATCTGGCCGGAGGAAGGAAGCAGGGGCATATCGTCCAGATAGAGAGGAGGCAGCGACGGGCGCAACGAAAAAGGCGCCGGAAGCAGTGCCACCGGCGCCCTTTCGGCAATCTGAATAGCGCTTATTCGCCGTCGGTCGGGCGCGGTTCGCGGCGCTCGGCGATGCGGGCGGACTTGCCGCTGCGGCCACGCAGATAATAAAGCTTGGCGCGGCGAACGACACCGCGGCGCACCACTTCGATGGTCTCGATGCTGGGGCTGTAGAGCGGAAACACGCGCTCCACGCCTTCACCGAAGGAGATCTTGCGCACGGTGAACGAGGAGCCGATGCCCTTGTTCGACCGGGCGATGCACACGCCTTCGTAATTCTGCACGCGGGTGCGCTCACCTTCGACCACCTTCACGCCAACACGCAGCGTGTCACCGGCGCGGAACTGGGGGATCTGGCGAACGGCCGTCAGTTTTGCGATCTGTTCCGCTTCGATCTGCTGGATGAGGTTCATCTCATTCGTCTTTCTTCGTCTGCTGCGCGCCAGAGGGCGACAGGACCGGACCATCCCCATGATGATCCCAAAGGTCCGGCCGCCTTAGCCGTGTGTCCGTTTCGGACCGCTCACGCCGCCAATCGGCGATGCGGGCGTGATCCCCCGATCGCAACACTTCGGGGATCAAAAGACCTTCCCATTCGGGAGGCCTAGTATAGTGGGGATGCTCAAGAAGGCCGCTTTCGTGGCTTTCCTCAATCCCACTTGAAGCGGCGCCCATTACACCGGGCAGCAGCCGCACGCAAGCATCCATCACCACCAGCGCCGCCATCTCGCCGCCCGACAATATATAGTCGCCAATCGAGACTTCCTCGATGGCGCGGCGCTGGAAGATACGTTCGTCAAATCCTTCGAACCGCCCGCACAGGATGATGGCACCGGGCCCGCCGGCAAGCTGGCGCACACGGGCCTGCGTCAGCGGCCGGCCGCGCGGCGTCATCGCCAGCAGAGGCCGGCCATCGGCATGGGCATCGATGCAGGCGCTCAGAACATTGGCGCGCAGCACCATGCCCGGCCCGCCGCCGGCCGGCGTATCGTCTACAGTGCGGTGTCTGTCGGCGGCGTAATCACGGATGTTCACCGGCGCGCAATTCCAGATGCCATCGGCGAGCGCGCGGCCGGCCAGGCTGTGGCCCAGCGGACCCGGAAACATGTCAGGATAAAGCGTGAGGATCGTGGCGCGCCAGCCCATGGCTCAAACCAGCCAGGCCCGGTCGACCACCAGCCTGCCAGCCTCCTCGCGCACCACCTGCGACGTGAACGGCACCATCACCGTGCCGCCCGTGTCCAGCGCGATGTCGACAATGTCGGACGCGCCGAAATTCTCGATGGCCTTCACAGTGCCGATGCTGGTGCCGGCATCATCGACCACCGCCATTCCCAGATAATCGGCAACATAATATTCGCCCTCCGCCAGCGGGGGCAGGGCAGAGCGCGGCACAGCGAGTTGCAGGCCGCGCAGGGCCTCGGCGGCATTGCGATCGGTGATGCCATCGAACCGGGCAATGGCCATGCCGGGCTTTTCGGCCCGTATGGCCACCATTTCCAGTTCGCGGCCACCCGCCACAAAGCGGGCATGGCGCGTCAGATTGTCGGGCGCATCGGTGAACAGCTTCAGCCGCACCTCGCCCTTGATGCCGTGGGCGCCGGCGATGGCGGCCAGCACGATCAGATCGGCCGCCATCGCCAGTCAGCCTTACTGGGCGGTTTCGTCGGCTTCGGCAGCCGGCGCTTCTTCAGCGACAGGTTCGGCCGGTGCTTCCTCGGCAGCGGCCACTTCCACTGCTGCCTCTTCCACGGCAGGTTCTTCCACCGGCGCAGCAGCCGCTTCGGCCGCTTCGGCAGCAGCAGCGGCAGCAGCTTCAGCGGCTTCGGCTTCCTTCTGGGCGGCCAGTTCGGCGCGTTCCTTGGCCTTGGCACCGGGTTCGGCCTTGTTCGGGTTCACGCGGGCAGCGCGGGTGCGCAGACCGGCAGCATCCAGGAAGCGGGCAACGCGGTCGGTCGGCTGTGCGCCCACGCCCAGCCAATAGGCGGCGCGTTCGGTATCCAGCGTCACGCGGCCGGCATCATCACGCGGCAGCAGCGGGTTGTAGGTACCGATCTTTTCCAGGAACTTGCCGTCCCGCGGGGCGCGGGCATCGGCAACCACGATACGATAGAACGGGCGCTTCTTCATGCCCCCGCGCGACAGGCGAATTGCAATAGCCATTGGTAACAGTCCTTCCAGTTATTTCGTTGTTTCAAAGTGAGTTGTTGTCATTTCCTGCCAAACTTGCCGAAGCCGGGTGGCAAATTTCCCAAACCGGGGCGGCCGAACATCCGGCCCACTGCCCCCAGATCGATGGCACCGCCGGGTTCACCCCCGGATGCCGCAGCGTCGGCTCCGGGCAAGGCGCCGCCGCCCATCCCGGAAAGCATCTTCATCATGCCCTTCATGCCGCCCATCTTTCTAAGGCGCTTCATGGCATTTGCCATTTCCTGATGCATTTTCATGACCTTGTTGACATCCTGCACGGTGGTGCCAGAGCCATTGGCGATGCGGATCTTACGCTTTGCGGTCAGGATCTCGGGCTTGGAGCGTTCCTTGGGCGTCATCGACAGGATGATCGCCTCCATCCGGTCCAGCAGCTTGGGATTGATCGCGCCGCTGTCCATCGCCTTCTTGGCCGCGCCCAGACCCGGCATCATCGCCGCCAGCCCGGACAGGCCGCCCATCTTCTTCATCTG
>DAITMD010000298.1:0-3055 GCA_036835345.1 Sandarakinorhabdus sp.
GTGGACTGATCAGAACTGCGCCTGAAAGCGCGCCAGCCCGGCATCAAGATCGGCAATTAGATCGTCCACATCTTCCAGCCCGATGGACAGGCGGATGATGGGGCCGGGCAGGGGCGTTGAGGTGGCGGTGCGGATACGGTCCAGCTCGACCGGCAGCACCAGCGATTCATAGCCGCCCCATGAAAAGCCGATGCCGAAATGCTGCAATCCGTCGATCAGCGCGGCGGTGTGCGAGCGGCTGCCCTGTTTCAGCACCATGGCGAACAGGCCGGATGCGCCCAGAAAATCGCGCGTGAACAGCGCGTGATCCGGGTGGGAGGGCAGGGCCGGGTGCCAGACCCGGTCAACGGCGGGGGGGGTTTCCAGCCAGCGGGCGATTGCAAGCGCGGATTTGCCTTGCCGCTCCAGCCGGATGGCCAGCGTGCGCAGCCCGCGCAGAACCAGCGCGCAATCATCAGCCGAAACATGGTGGCCCAGCCGGTAGGTGGCGGCCTTCAGCCTGGGCCATAGTGCGGCGTTGGCGGCGGCGCTGCCCATCATCACGTCGCTGTGCCCGCCAACATATTTGGTGAGCGCCTGGATGCTGATGTCCACGCCGAGCGCCAATGGCTGCAGCAGCAGCGCGGTGGCCCAGGTGTTGTCGATCAGGGTGATGATGCCGCGGCTGCGCGCGGCCGCAGTGATAGCCGGCACATCCTGAATCTCGAACGACAGAGAACCGGGCGATTCCAGCAGGATGGCCTTGGTCTTTTCAGAGATCGCATCAGCAATGGCGTCGCCGCAGCGCGGATCGAAATAGCGGGTGGTGATGCCCAGCGGCGCCAGCAGCCCGTCGGCAAAGCTGCGGCTGGGTTCATAGGCGCTATCGGTGATCAGCAGCTCGTCGCCGGCCTTCAGCACCGCCAGCAGGCTGGTGGTGATGGCGGCCACGCCCGACGGGAACAGCTTGGTGCCGGCCGCACCGGGTTCCAGCGAAGTCAGCGCATCTTCCAGCGCCCAATGGGTCTGCGTGCCGCGCCGGCCATAATAGAGCCCGGCATCGGGATCGCGGATGGCCGCATCCAGATCGGCCAAATTGTCGAACAACACGGTCGAGGCCCGCGTCACCGGCGGATTGACGATATCCGCCTTGTGGTCACGCCCGGCGTGCGCCAGCCGCGTGCCGGTGCCCAGCGCCGACAGATCGGCGCGCGGCGGCCGCCGGGCAGTCACAGTTGCGTCACGCGCCGGTCACGACCGGATTGTGCGGGTTGGCGCCCCATTCGCTCCAGCTGCCATCATAAATGGCCACGTCGCCCTTGCCGGCCAGCGCCGCGCCAAAGGCCACCACCGGCGCGGTGATGCCGGAACCGCAGGTGGCCACCAGCGGCTTTTTCAGATCGATGCCAGCCGTATCGAACAGCGCCGCAATCTCGTCTGCGGCCTTGTAGGTGCCGTCTTCGTTGAACAGCGCGCTGTAGGGGATATTCTTCGCGCCGGGCATGTGGCCGGGGCGCACGCCGGGGCGGGGATCGGCCTCAGTGCCGGTGAAGCGCGCGGCGGAGCGGGCATCGACCACCTGTTCGGTCTTGCTGCGCAGGTTGTCGGTCATCTGGGCGGCATCGCGCACCAGTTTCTTGTCGGCCCAGACGGTGAAATGGCGATGGCGCACGATCGGCTTGCCGCTTTCCACCGGGCGGCCTTCGGCCTGCCACTTGGCAAAACCGCCATCCAGGATCGCCACTTCGTGCGCGCCGAACAGGTTCAGCATCCACCACACCCGCGCCGCGGATTTCAGCGGGCTGTTGTCATAGACGACAATGCGGCTGCCATCGCCCAGGCCCAACGCCTGACAGCGCGAGGCGAATTTTTCCGCCGATGGCAGCATGGTGGGCAGCGGGTTGCTGGTGTCCGACACTTCCTCGATATCGAAGAACACCGCGCCGGGGACATGCGCCGCTTCGAATTCGGCGCGGGCATTGCGGCCGTGGGCGGGCAGGAACAGCGTGGCATCGATGATACGCAGGTCTGTCTTGCCCATCTCTGCGGCAAGCCAGTCAGTGGACACCAACAGGTTCATGCGTCACTCCCACACCGCGCGGCAGTGCGCGGCCGTCATATCTTGTGGGGGGTGACATAATTGCGGCGGCAGCGCATGTCACCCCTCGCAAATGCCATTGTTACGGTTCGGAGAGAATAAGTGGTCGACGTGTTGCATCTGGGCCAGACCTCTGGCCTGCCGGCCAGCCCGGACGCGGCGGTGCTGGATTATCCGCCCAATCCGCGGCCGGGTTCGCCCTATCTGGTGCGTTTCACTTGTCCGGAGTTCACCTCGCTGTGCCCGGTGACCGGACAGCCGGATTTCGCCCATCTGGTGATCGACTATGTGCCGGCAGAAAAAATTGTAGAATCAAAGGCATTGAAGCTGTTCCTGGGATCATTTCGCAACCATGCCGGCTTTCATGAGGATGTGACCGTGGGCATCGGGCAGCGGTTGGTGGCGGAAATGCAGCCGCTGTGGCTGCGGATTGGCGGTTATTGGTATCCACGCGGCGGCATCCCGATCGACGTGTTCTGGCAGAGCGGCCCGGTGCCTGAAGGCCTGTGGTTGCCCGATCAGGGCGTGCCGACCTATCGCGGGCGCGGCTGAGACGGATCTTGGGGGAGGCAGGGATGATTCGAACGCTGGTGATGGCCGCGCTGCTGGCAGGCAGCGCGCAGGCGCAAACCGCCGACGAGCGGCTGAAGGCGGTTTACGATGCCGAATGGCAGTGGCGCATGGCCCAGACCGGCCAGGTGCAGGACGGTCTGGAAACGCGCCCCGGCCCGCGCCTGCCGTGCGTCACGCCGGCCTGCAACGAGCAGCGCCGTGCCTATTGGCAGGGCGTGCTGGACAAGCTGGCCGCCATCCCGGATGCCGAACTTTCCGGCGAGGAGCGGCTGAACAAGGCGGTGCTCACCGAATCGCTGCGGGCCGAGGTGACCAGCATTGGCTGGCGCATCCATGAAATGCCGATCACCAGTGATTCGAACATCTGGTCCTATCTGGCGGCGCAGGCACCGTTCCGGAATGCCG
>DAITMD010000299.1:0-2897 GCA_036835345.1 Sandarakinorhabdus sp.
GCCGGCCGCCTGAGCCTGAAAACCGGCAAGTTCGGGGCGTTTGTGGCCTGTTCCAACTATCCGGAGTGCAAATATACGCGCCCGTTTGCCAGCGAGGGCGGGGCAAACGATGGCCCGATCGAGCTGGGCGCAGACCCTGAGACGGGTGAGTTGATCACCGTGCGGTCGGGCCGCTTCGGGCGATTTTTGCAGCGCGGGGAGGGCGCGGAGGGCGAGAAGCCGCCGCGCGCCTCCATCCCCAAGGATGTGAGCATTTCGGGGCCGGAGGATCTGGAGTGGGCGGTGAAACTGCTCAGCCTGCCGCGCACCATCGGGCCGCATCCTGAAAGCGGCGCGCCGATCACCGCCAGCATCGGCAAATATGGCCCGTATCTGGCGCACAGTGGCAGCTATGCCCGGCTTGGATCGACCGCCGAGGTGTTCGAGACGGGCATGAACGCCGCCGTGGTCAAGCTGGCCGAAGCCGCTGCTGCCAAGGCTGCCGGTGGCCGTCCGCAGCGCGGCGCCGCAACAGCACTGGCGGAACTGGGCGCGCATCCGGACAGCGGCGCGGCGGTGCGTGTGCTGGCCGGGCGTTATGGCGCATATGTGACCGACGGGACGACCAACGCCACCCTGCCCAAGGATGCGGAGCCCACCGCCTACACGCTGGACGAGGCGGTGGCCCTGCTGGCCGCGCGCGCGGCGGCGGCCCCGGCCAGGAAGGGGCGCAAGGCCCCCGCGAAGAAGGCCGCACCAAAGAAGGCAGGGGCCAAGAAGAAGGCCGTGACGAAAAAGGCTTGAAGGATCAGCGCTGCGCGGCGAGCGCGGCGCTGATCTCGGCGCCCTTGGCGGCCTTCAGGGCGGTGCACTGCCCGATGCGTTCCTTGGTTTGTGACAATTCCAGCTCGCCGCCGCCCAGTACGGCAAGATTGGGCCGGATCAGCCCTTCGACGCGCGCGGCGGCTTCGGGGGTGCAGTAACCGCCGAAGAAGTTGATGATGCCGGCGCGGGCAAAGCCGGGGAAGCTTTCGACCACCCGGGTGAAATTGGCCGAGACATAGGCGGTGGTGCTGTCGCGCGCGGCGCGGTTGGCGGCGAGGCTGGCCAGCATGGTGGTGCGTTCCCGGCTGATCAGCCCGTCGCCCATGGCGAGGCCCTGCACATGGGTGACGGCGGCGTCGCCCTCCACGCTGCCCATCGCGCTGGCGGCCTGGCTGCGAAACAGCGGATCCTGGCTGGACTTCAGCGCCGCGAACAGCGTGTCTGCAAACGGGATGCCGCCTTCCTGCGCGGCCACGGCCAGAGCGGTGCGGCGATAGGTGGGGGCCAGCGCAGCGGTATCGCCCGCCAGATAGCGGGTGGCGGCATCCTTCAGCCTGGCCCGCAAGCCCGGATCGCGGGCCTGCAGCGCCAGCAGCGGCACCAGCGATTCGCGCCAGCCCTGCAGCGAGGCGGCTTCGCCCGGCGCAACCAGCCGCGCCGGATCAAAGCCCTGCATTTCCGGGCGGCTGCCATAAAGGCGCTGCATCAGGGCGCGATAGGCCGGGATGTCGCTTTCGGGCAGCAGCGTATTGGCCGTGCTGGACAGTTTGGAAGCCAGTTCAATTGCCGGCAGGCGCTGCGGATGGCGGGCAAGCTGTTCGGCAGCCTGCATGACGCGGGCGAAATCGATGCGGCCGGCGGCAAATTCGGCCCAGATCGAATCGGCCACCGCCATGGCTTCGCGTTCCGGCAGGGTGGCGGCCGCGGCGATCAGCCGATCCCAGCCGGGGCCATCCATGCTGAACCGGTAATAGCCGGCGCCATTGGCATTGGGCACCAGTGCCGGCGATGTGCCGACCAATGGCGCGATGGTGGCGCTGGCGGTTTTCAGCAGGGTGCAGCTGCGCGCCTCACCGCGCGACAGGCACACCGGCACCTGCCAGACGCGCAGCATCCGATCGGTGGCGATGCCCAGCGGCACATAGCGCGATTGCGCCAGGGTGATGGCGGACGGCGTATCGGTGACGGTTACCAGCGGCACGCCGGTTTGATCGGTGAAGCTGCGCAGGGCCGGCACCACATCGGGGTTGCCGCTGGCTTCAGCGACGCTGGCGAAGAAATCTTCGGCCGTGGCGTTTTTGAAGGCATAGCGGTTCAGGTGCAGTTGCACGCCCTTGCGGAAATTTTCTTCGCCCACAAATGTCTCGAACATCGAAACCGTCTGCGCGCCCTTCTGATAGGTGATCAGATCAAACGCGCTGATCACCTGATCGTTGCGGGTGATTTCCTGCCGGATCGGGCGGCCGCGGCCCAGCGAATCGGTGCCCATGGCGCTGAACGCGCCTGACAGTTCGCCGGCGGCGATATCCAGATTGGGGTTCCAGCGGTGGGCGGCCTTGTTGCCCATCCATTCGGCGAAGCTTTCGTTCAGCCAGATGTCGGTCCACCAGGTTGGCGTGACCAGATCGCCGAACCACTGGTGCGCCAGTTCATGCGCGGCGACCACGCCAAAGCGGTTGAGCTGGCTGGGCGGGGCGCCATTGCCAAGCAGGATCAGCGTGTCCTGAAACAGGATCAGGCCAGCGTTCTCCATCGCGCCGCCCATCACGGGCGAGGCAATGAAGTCCAGCTTTTCATAAGGGTAAGCGATGCCGAAATAATCTTCCAGGATGCCGACGATCTTGGGCGTTTCAGTGAGCGCAGTTCCCATGCGTTCTGCCTGGCCCTTGGTGGCGATCACCCGGAAGGCCAGCGGCGTTTTGCGCACGGCGTTGGCCGGGATGACGCTTTCGCGCACATCGAAATCGCCCACGCCCACCGATACCAGATAGGTGGGCAGCGGCTTGGACGGCGCAAAGCGGTGCGTGGTCCAGCCGGCGCGTGTGGTGGCCGAAACTTCCGGGGTGTTGGCAAAGGCCTTCAGGCGGCTGGGC
>DAITMD010000299.1:2907-3038 GCA_036835345.1 Sandarakinorhabdus sp.
CGGAAGGCCAGCGGTTCCTTGCGCACGGCATTGGCGGGAATGGTGGCTTCGCGCACATCGAAATCGCCCACGCCCACCGATACCAGATAGGTCGGCAGCGGTTTGGATGGCGCAAAGCGGTGCGTGGTCCA
>DAITMD010000300.1:0-3005 GCA_036835345.1 Sandarakinorhabdus sp.
GATTATACCAGCGTGCTGGGCGCGCGGCACCGCGAACGGCTGGAAGCCCACGTGGCCGACGCCCGCGCCAAGGGGGCCGATGTGGTGGTGGTCAACCCGGCGGGTGAGGATTTTTCGAAGCAGAACACCAACAAGATGCCGCTGCACATCATCCGGAACCCCACCGACGAGATGACAGTGATGCAGGAGGAAATCTTCGGGCCGCTGCTGCCCGTCCGCACCTACAAGGCCGTGGACGGCGCGATAGATGAAATCAACCGCCGCGACCGGCCGCTCGGCCTCTACTGGTTCGGGCAGGACGAGGCCGAACAGCGCCGCGTGCTCGATCGCACCATTTCGGGCGGCGTGACCGTGAACGACGTGATCTTCCATGTTTCGGCCGAAGACCTGCCGTTCGGCGGCATCGGCCCGGCCGGCATGGGGAATTACCATGGCCACGATGGCTTCAAGCAGTTCAGCCACCCCAAGGCGATCTACAGCCAGCCAAAGCTCGATCTGGCCGGCCTTGCCGGGTTCAAGCCGCCCTATGGCGAAAAGACCGCCAAGGCGCTGGCCCGCGAACTGAAGAAATGAATCGCGAAGGCCGGTGCCTGTGCGGCGCTGTCCGCGTGGTGCTGGCCGCTGATCCGGCGGCGGTGAACATGTGCCACTGCGCCGATTGCCAGCGCCGCAGCGGTTCGCCGTTCGGCATGGCGGTGTGGCTGATGGAGGCCGATGTGACCATCGTGGGCGAAACCCGCGAATTCGCCCATGTCAGCGACAAGGGCCGCGAACTGGTGAACCGCTTCTGCCCCACCTGCGGCAGCACCATCTGCTTCACCGCCGCGCTCAATCCCGGCCTGATCGCCATCCCCGCCGGCCTGTTCGCCGATCCTGACACGCCGCCGCCGCAGCGCAGCGTGTTCGAGGAACGGCGGCATCCCTGGGTGGCGGTGCCCGAAGCCGCGGTGCGCCTGCCGCGCGGCCGGGATGGTTAGGCCGGCGGCCGCGCGGCGATGAACGCCGGCGTGGCCAGCAGCCGATCAGTCAGCGCCGCCAGCGCCGGATTGTGCGTGCGCCAATCCAGATCGGGAAAACGAAAGCTGAGATAATCGCAGGCCACCGCAATGCAGATATCGCCAAAGCCGCTACCCCCCACCCGGCCGTTCATCACGCTGAGTGCACGTTCGATGGCACGAAATTGCCGGTCAACCCAAGGGCCAGAGGTGATGCCCTGCGCGTTGTTGAACCTGAGGATGATGGCGGCATCCAGAACGCCATCGGCCAGCGCCTCGGTGGTGCGTGCCTGCCAATGTTCGTGGCCGCTTGGGGCCATCAGTTCTTGCCCCGGCACACTGGCCAGCAGGAAGGCGGCGATGACGGGCGAATCAATGATTGCGCTGCCATCGTCCAGCACCAGCGCCGGCACCTTGCCGAGCGGATTGACGGCCAGCAGCGCCGCCGGATCGGTCATCGGTGCAGTGTCCTCCAGCGGCAGCACCAGCCCCAGTTCATGCGCCAGCACGCGCAGCTTGCGGGCATAGGGCGAGGTCATGGAGGCGAGAAGTTTCATGGTTCCACCTTCAACTGTTCCCGCAGAAACGCTTCGACCTGTGGCCACACCGGGCTGCCCGGCGCAATCACTTCGAAATGGCCGGTGCCGCCAAGAATGAGGGCGCTGGACATGTCCTTGCCTTTGCGGGCCTCGGTCAGCCAGCGGGCGGAGGCGGTGGGCGACAGGAACAGGCTGGCGGAGATGAGACCGGATTTGATCCCCAGCGGCAACTGCGCCTGCGGGCTGCCCTGCGCCCAGCGCTTCGGCTGTTCAGCCGGTGAGCCGCCGAACAGCGCCATCCCCGCCGGCACACCGCAGCCCTTCTCGAACGCCTCGATCTCGCTGGCCAGATCGCCCGGCCCGTCGATGGCCACCACCGCGCCGATCTTCAGCGGATCGGGCGAGGCAATCTCGCTGTCCTTCGGCAATTTGTGCCGGCTGGCCACCCACAGCGCCGCGTGCGCCCCGGCACTGTGCCCGGTGACCGCCACGCGCGTCAGGTCAAGCGGATGCGCTTTGGCGAGTTCGCGCAGGTGATCGGTACCGGCCGCCCAATCCAGAAACGTGCCGGGCCAGCCGGCTCCGGGATCGCCCTTTCCGGCTTCGCCCACCTGCCGATACTCGATGTTCCAGGTGGCAAAGCCCAGCTCGGTCAGCCGGCTGGCCAGCGCCGCCGTGTTCGCCTTCGTGGCAAAGCCCTTCCACCAGCAGCCGCCGTGAATGACGATCACCACCGGGTGGGGGCCGGGGCCAGCCGGCAGGCGCAGATCGCCAACCTGCGTCGGCGCGCTGCCATAGGCCTCAGACAGCGTGGGCGGCGATGATGGCAATTTGTCCACGTCTGCCGGCCGCAGGCGCTGCGCCGCTGCCGGCACAGCAGCCAGCAGCAGCACCGCAACCATCGCCAGCCTCATTGCAGCAGCGCCGTCGCCGCGTTCAGCCGGTCAGCATAATCATTCAGCGCCTTGGCCGCGATGCCGGCTTCGCGCAGCGCATCGTCAAACCGCCGCTCCTCCACCGCCTCGCGCACCCCGGGCAGGGTTTTCGAACCATAGCCAGTAAAGCGCCCCGGCGCGTACATGATGTTGCGGAACCATGGCCGGAATGGCAGGCCCGACGGGCTGAGCAGCGTCTGTTCGATGGTCTGCAACCGGGCGTTGAGCGCCGCGGCCTGCGCCGGTGTCAGCGCGCCGGCCCTGGCAGCGGCAGCGCTGTCGAACGCCTTGGCTGCGCTGTCCAGCCGGGTGATCGCGGCGTCCAGAACGGCAAGGTCCAACGCCGGGGTTGCCGGCTTGGGCAGCGGCGGCGCCACCGGATCACGCGGATCGCTGCCCAGCCGGTAGGTGTCGGCGGTCAGGGCGGCACGTTTTTCGTCTTCGCGGCGGCGATTGTCGATCAGCGCCTTGATTTCATTCAAATACGTCCGCGCCGCGCCGGCCACCGGGGCAAAGCGCACCGGCAGCATATCCGC
>DAITMD010000301.1:0-3001 GCA_036835345.1 Sandarakinorhabdus sp.
GAAGTGCAGGAGGGCGGCTTTGCAGCAGCGCCTGCCGACGCGCCGGCGCGGGTGGCTGCGCTGGCGGCCGACCTGCTGGGCCGGGCCGGGCCGGGCGTGCGGGCGCTGTTCACCAGCTGATGCGGATATTGGTGGTCCGCCCGGAGCCCGGCGCATCCGCCACGGCCGCCCGGCTGCGCGCCCTGGGGCATGAACCCGTCGCCTTGCCGCTGCTGGCCACCGAAGCCATGGCGTGGGCGCCGCCGGAGGAGCTGCCGGATGCCGTGATCCTGACCAGCGCCGCCGCCATCCGGCACGCGGGATCGGCAGCCGACATGCTAAAGCTGCTGCCGGCGCTGTGCGTGGGGGAGGCAACGGCGGCAGCAGCGCGTGCGGCGGGCTGGCAGCAGGTGGCGGCCGGGCCGGGCACGCTGCAGGCGCTGCTGGATGCGGCGGCGGCCGGGCCGCATCGCCGTCTGCTGCATCTTGCCGGCGAAGACCGCACGGCGGTGCAGGTGCCGGCGGCGCTGCACATCACCGCGCTGATCGTCTATCGCGCCCGGCTGCTGCCGCTGCCGATGCTGCTGCCGGTGGATGCCATCCTGCTGCATTCGCCGCGCACCGCCCGGCATCTGGCTGCCGAATGGGATCGCCTGGGCGGGCGGCGCAGCGATGTGGCGCTATATGCCATCAGCGAACTTGCGCTGGCGGCGGCGGGTTCCGGCTGGCAATCTCGCCGCGCCGCGCCGTCCCCCAGCGAAGACGTGCTGCTGGCGATGCTGCCCAAAGCCTTGTAGATGGAGCGACATGAACGAGCCGTTCGATCGTGGGGAAATCGGGGAGGCCAGCCTGGCCGCCACCGACCGGTTGCGCGCCCGGCTGATGTCTCAGCAGTCGCCCGCACCGGCACCGCGGCGCAGCGCCTTGCCGTGGGCAATCGCGGCGGCAGTGGCAGCCTTTTCTGCCGGGTTGATCGCCAATCCGTGGTTCGAAGAACGGGTGCGCGACCGGCTGCCCTTTGCCGCCAGCACCGTGCCCGATGGGCGCACGGTGGCCGCGCTGGAAGAGCGGCTGGCCGAGTTGGAGAAGAAGGCGCCAACGCCGCCGGTGGTTGCAGCCGAGCGACTGGCGCGCACGGAAGCGCGGGTGGAAAGCTCCACCGATCAGATCCAGCGCGACGCCGAACGTATCGACAGCCTGACCGCCGAGGTGGCGCGGCTGACAGCGCGGCTGGCGGCAGAGGAAGCGCGGGACAATAACGTTGTGGCCACGGCCCAGAGCGCTGCCGACCGGGCTGAGGCAATGCTGACCGTGATCCTGATGCGCCGCGCAGTGGCGGATGGCCGGGCGCTGGATGCGTTGCTGCCGGCGGCACAGCGCCTGTTCGAACCGCGCCATAGCGATCAGGTGGCGGCGCTGGCGGCGCTTGCGGCAGCGCCGGCAACGCAGGCAGCCCTGCTGCGCGATCTGGCGGCGCTGGGCGCGTTGGCGCCGGCGGGCGGTCGGCGCAACTGGTGGCAGATGCTGGCCGGCCGCGTTGACGCGGTGTTTTCCGATGCCCCCGGTGCCGGTGCGCTGGAACTGGCGCAGGCCGCCGGTGCGCGCGGCGATCTTGCGGCCGCCGCCGCAGCGCTGCGCCGCGATCCGGTGCTGGCAAGCGATGCGCGGGTGCGTAGCTGGCTGATGGCAGCAGCGCGTTTCCGGGCGGCGGAAGCGGCGCTGGCAGTGCTGGAAGCGGCGGCTGCGGCGCCGCCGCCGGCTGCGGCGCCAAATTTGGCAGCAGCCGGCACGGATCGTTGAACAAGGCTGCTGCACCGCCAGGCCGGGCCATGGCAGGCTGGGTGTTGGCGCAGGCTGGGCGCGATCCCTATGTCATTCTGATTTCAATCTATATTTTCGCACCATGGTTCGTGGCCGCGGTGGTGGGCGATCCGGTGGCGGGGCAGGCGCTGGTGGCGCAGGGCGGCAAATGGGGCGGCTGGGCGGTGATGCTGTCGATGCCGATCCTGGGCGCGGCGGTTGATCGGCTGGGCCCGCGCAAGCCGCTGTTGGCGCTGGTGGTGGCCATCATGGCGGCGCTGTGTGCCAGCCTGTGGTGGGTGGTACCCGGAAACAGCGGGCTGGATGGCCTGGGGGTGGCATGGGTGGTGTTCGTGGGCGCCGCCATGACATGGCTGTTTGCGGCGCATGAAACCCTGCACAACGCGCTGCTGGTGCCGGCGGCGGGGCTGGCCGGCGCAGCGCGGGCCAGCGGGCTTGGCCTGGCTGCCGGCAACGCCACCAGCGTGGCGGCGCTGATCGCGCTGCTGCTGGCCTTTGCCTTGCCGGGCACGGTGGACTGGGCGCTGGTGCCGGCCGAGCCGCTGTTCGGGCTGGACCGCGCGCTGGGCGAGCCATCGCGCATCACTGGCCCGCTAACGGCCGGGCTGATGGTCGCCGGGATTGTGCCGCTGCTGCTGTGGTCGCCGGATCGGCCGCGCACCGGGGCACGGCTGGGCGATGCGATCAGCGGCGGCATTGCCGATCTGGTTCGCCTGTTCCGGCAGGCGCGCGGCAATGCCAATCCGCTGCTCTTTCTGCTGGCGCGGATGATCTTCACCGATGGGCTGACTGCCATCCTGCTGTTCGGCGGTATCTTTGCGGCCGGCGTGATGGGGTGGGGCACGCTGGAGATGCTGGCCTATGGCGTAACCTTAAGCATCGCGGCAGTGATCGGCGGGCTGGCGGCCAGCCGGATCGACATGTGGCTGGGGCCGCGCCCGGCGCTGATGCTGGAACTTGCGCTGCTGATCCTGCTGGAAATCGCCGTGCTGGGCAGCGGGCCGCAGCGGATATTCTATCAGCCAGTGCAGCCGCTGCGCGTGTGGGATTCGCCGCTGTTTTCCACCCTGCCGGAACTGGTGTTCCTTGGGCTGGGCTGCGGCCTGGCGATCACCATCACCGCGGCCTATGCTTCGTCTCGCACACTGCTCACCCGGCTGGTTCCGCCCGACCGGCTGGGCGCCTTCTTTGGGCTCTATGC
>DAITMD010000302.1:0-2934 GCA_036835345.1 Sandarakinorhabdus sp.
TGTGACCTCTGCCTTCGGAGGGCAGCGCTCTATCCAGCTGAGCTACGGGTGCGTGGCAGTGCGGCGATAGCAGCGGTTGGCGGCCGTGGCCAGCCTGATTCAGGGTTTGGTTGCGGGGTCCGGCTTGCCCGGCTGGCGGACGAATTCGCCCAGGCCGCAGCGCGAGGCGATGGGCTGGCTGCCGGTTTGCTGGATCACGCTGATGATGTCCTGCCGGCACAGCTGGCTTTGCGCGGTCTGGTAGGAAAAGGCGCGTTCAAAGCCAAGTTGCGGGCATTTGAACGGCAGGCGGCTGCGCCACAGGCTGCCGTCGCGCAGGCGAAAATCGATGGTCTGGCCGTCCACAACGATGGTCTGGCGGATATTGGCAATGGCCAGGCAGTTGCGCGTTTCCGGCGGGGGTTCCGGCACCGGTTCAGTGCCGGCAAGCATCAGGCCGGCGGCCAGGATGGGCAGCATCGTCATCCCGGCACTGCATCATCGCCGCGCTGAACCACCGCTGAACCCGCCGTCTTGGCCTTGAAATGGCACAGCATCGCCACCGGGCACTGGCCGCATTTCGGGCTGCGGGCGGTGCAGGTATAGCGGCCGTGCAGGATCAGCCAATGGTGGGCATCGCGGCGCCACGGCGGCTTCACCCGTTTCATGATGCCGGTTTCCACGGCCAGCGGCGTCTTGCCGGGGGCCAGGCCGGTGCGGTTGGCGAGGCGGAACACATGCGTGTCCACCGCGCAGGTTTCTTCGCCGAACAGCACGTTGACCACCACGTTGGCGGTCTTGCGGCCGACGCCGGGCAGGGTTTCCAGAACGTCGCGGCCGCGCGGCACCTCGCCGCCAAATCCGTCCACCAGCCGGCGCGACAGGGCGATGACGTTCCTGGCCTTGGCGTTGAACAGCCCGATGGTGCGGATGTGCTGCTTCAGCCCGTCTTCGCCCAGATCGAGCATCTGCTGCGGCGTGTGCACGCTTTCGAACAGGCGCCTTGTGGCCTTGTTCACCCCCACATCGGTGGCCTGCGCCGACAGCACGACGGCCACCAGCAGCTGATAGCCATTGCCATAGGCCAGTTCGGTCACCGGGGCCGGGCGATCGGCGGCAAGTGCGGCGAAGAAGCCGTCGATCTCGGCCGCGGTCATCAGGCGTTTATGCAGCTTGGTCATGGTGTCGCTCTGCCCGTAAAGCGCTTGGCCGGTAAAGGCCCTGCGACGTAAGAGATGCCATCGTGATGCTTGATCTCACCCTGACCCCCAACCGCTCGCTGGGGCGCCATCATGCCCGCTGGCTGGTGCTGGCGGTGGGCGGGTTCTTCTTGATCGGCAGCATCCGCTTTCTGGTGCTGGGCCTGTGGCCGGTGATCCCGTTCATGGTGGCGGATGTGGCGCTGCTGGCCTGGGCCTTTCGCGCCAATTACCGATCGGGCGGGGCGCATGAACGGCTGGTGCTGGCCGACGATGCGCTCACCCTCACGCGCGTCAATCCGTGGGGGGAGGCGCAGGTGGAGGTGATGGAGCCCTATTTCACCCGCGTGCTGATCGAGGAAACGCCGCTGGGCGATGCGATCCTGTTCCTCACCGCCCGTGGCCGCCGCCTGATGGTGGGGCGGTTCCTGTCGGCCCCGGAACGCCGCGAGGTGGGGGCGGTGATCCGCGAAGCGCTGGCGCGCTATCGAAATCAGATGCCCAGCACGTCGGCCATGGTGTAACGTCCGGCGGGCCGGCCGCTCAGCCACTGCGCGGCCTTCAACGCGCCGCGCGCAAAAATCTCGCGGTTTTCGGCGCGGTGCCACAGTTCGATCCGCTCACCTTCGGTGGCCAGCAGCACCATGTGATCGCCGGCCGCGCTGCCGCCGCGCAGGGAGGCAAAGCCGATATGGCCCTCCACCCGCGCGCCGGTGATGCCATCGCGGCCCCGTTCACTGTGCGTGCGAAGATCGACACCGCGCCCGGCGGCAGCGGCCTCGCCAAGCGCCAGCGCCGTGCCCGACGGCGCGTCCACCTTCAGCCGGTGATGCAGTTCGGCAATTTCGATATCCCAATCCGGCCCCAGCGCCCGCGCCGCCTGTTCGACCAGCCGCGCCAGCAGCGTGACGCCCAGGCTGGTGTTGGCGGCCTGCAGCACGGCAATGTGGCGGGCGGCGTCATCAATGGCGGCGTGGTGCGCGGCCTCCAGCCCGGTGGTGCCGATCACCGCGGCGCAGCGTGCCTCCTGCGCGGCCTCCAGCGTGACGGCCAGTGCCGATGGCGCGGAAAAATCGATCAGCACATCGGTATGGTGGGTGATGGCGCCGATGTTGGAGCATACGGTGAGCGTTTCGGGATGGCCCGGCCCGGCGGCGCGCCCGCAGCTGGGATGGCCGGCGCGCTCCACCGCGCCCGTCAGCGTCAGGCCCGGCCACTCGGCGATCTGCGCGATGATCGCCTGCCCCATGCGCCCGCCGGCACCCAGAACACCGATCCGGATTGGTCCCTTGGTCATCGGGTTACCTTGGCGTGCTGTCCCGGCTGGCGCAAGCCGGCGCGGGCGCTATGCTGCGGTCATGCCCGATCTGCCCCGCATCGTGATCCTGACCGGCGCCGGCATTTCGGCGGAAAGCGGCGTGCCCACCTTTCGCGCCGCCGACGGCCTGTGGGAGGGGCACCGCGTGGATGATGTTGCCACGCCCGCAGCCTTTCGGCGCAATCCGCGCCTGGTGCAGCGGTTTTACGATGATCGCCGGGCGTTTCTGGGGCAGGTATGCCCCAACCCCGCGCATGATGCGCTGGCGCGGCTGGACGCGGCGTGGGCAGGCGATTTGCTGCTGGTGACGCAAAATGTCGATGATCTGCATGATCGGGCCGGATCGCGGCGCCTGCTGCACATGCACGGTGAATTGCTGAGCGCGCTGTGCACCGCCTGCGGCGCGGCCAACCGCTTTGCCGGCCGGCTGCTGGACAA
>DAITMD010000303.1:0-2932 GCA_036835345.1 Sandarakinorhabdus sp.
GCCCCAGGCAGGCCGCCTACCCCAAATATATGGACAAGGCCGGCGAGAACCCGCGCGGCCCCAACGCGCTGCGGCTGCTGAGCGGTGACAGCAAGTTCGATCTGAACAGGCTTCTCGCGGCCGCCTATGATCCCACGCTCAAGGGCTTTGCCGATACCATCCCCGCCGTGGTGAAGGCCTGGGAGGCGCTGCCGGGCAGCGATCCGCGGCGCGTCCGCCTGTCTGACCCGGTGGCCACGCTGAAGGCCTGGGATTATCGCACCGGCGAAGCCTCGGTCGCCACCAGCGTGGCGATGTTCTGGGGCGATGAGATGATCAAGCTGCACGGCGCCGCCGCCCGCACGGCCGGAACCGCGCTGACCGACTATCTGGCCAGCAGCACGGTATCCGATGCCGATCGCCTCGCCGCGCTGGATACCGCCGTGATGCGACTGGCCAGCGATTTCGGCCGCTGGGACACGCCGTGGGGCGAGATCAACCGCTTCCAGCGCCTGACCGGCAATGTGAACCAGCGCTATGACGACAGCCAGCCCTCCACCCCGATCGGCTTTGCCAGCGGCACCTGGGGCAGCCTTGCCGCCTTCGGTTCGCGCCCGCGTGAGGGCACCAAGCGCTGGTATGGCGATTACGGCAACAGCTTCGTGGCGGTGGTGCGCTTCGGCAAGGATGGTCCAGAGGCGCGCGCCGTCCACGCCGGCGGCATCAACGCCAATCCCGAAAGCCCCCACTTCCGCGATCAGGCCGAACGCTATCGCACCCATGATTTCCGCCCGGTCTATTTCACCGACGCGCAGCTTGCCGGACATACCGAGCGGACGTACCGGCCCGGGGAGTGATCAGGGTGTCGGCCGCACCATGGGCCTGAGCCCCGGCTCTGGCGGCACCGGCACAGTAACTGGCATCGGCTTGGCGGTCGGCCGCTCCGCCGCATTGGCCGCCGTTTCCACCAACGTATAGAAAAAGCGGTTGAAATCGCGCGCCGCATCCAGATCCATCGGCGTCGTCATGTCATCCTGCGGGCGGTGGTAGCGGCGCATGTACCAGTCACGGTAGATGCGCTCTTCCTGGCTGCGTGGGTTGTAAGCGAAGATGAAGTTCACCGCCGGGATGCCGGCTTCCATGAACGGCCAGCTGTCCACCCGGCGGATCAGATTGCGCGCCAGCTCGAAGTCAGAGCGCACCTCGATCTTCAGCCCTTCCGCCACCTGCTTGGCCGTATCGGCCAGCGAGTTCATGCCCAGCCCGTGCAGGGTAAGCGCCTTCAGGGGAAACAGCGGGCGGAGTTGATCGAGGTTGATGACGCCAGCAATCTGCGCCTTCGGCACCGTCGGGTGCTGCAGCCACCAGCGCGCGCCGAGCAGACCCTTCTCCTCCGCCGTCCACGCCGCGAAGAGCACCGGCCGGGCATAGCCCCTGCCCCGGCGCTGCGCCGCCAACTGGGAGAGCAGCGCCACATAAGCGGCATCATCCAGTGTGCCGTTATACAGCCCGTCGCCGTTCACCGGCTCGCCAAAGCCATAGCCGTCGATATGCGCGCCCAGCAGCAGATGCTCGCCGGCCTTGGTCTTGTCGGTGCCCGGCAGCAGGCCGAGCAATTGCTCACTTACGAAGCTGCGCTGCGCCGTGGTCAGCTTCGCCTCGAAACGGCCGGGCAGATCGAAACTGTCGAGGTTGCGGTGATAGGTCGCCTCGGTCAGGATCACGCTGGCCAGCCGGCCGGTGCCAGCGATGAGTTTTTCCAGCGCAGCGCCGTTCACCCGGAAGGTCGGCAGCCCGGTGGGCAGCGGCGCAGCCTCATGCGCCACGGCGCGCGCATAAGCATCGGGCCAGCGCGGCGGTTCCTGGGTGAAGCCGACATCATCGATGGTCAGCAGCGCTGTCGCCCCGGCTGCCGTCACCGCCGCCAATCGCTCTGCCGCGTTCGCCCGCCCGGCGCGGCGGCTGCCAAAGCACACGGCAATCTTGCCCTTCAGCTCCGTGCCGGCTTCGGATCTGCTGCAATAACCCGCAAAGCGCATCGCGACAGACAGCGTGGCCGGCAGATCGGTGGCAGCCCGCGGCGTGATCTCGTGCAGGAATTTCAGCGGCGTGGGCGTGCCATCAGGCGCCACCACGCGCATCTCGGCCGCTGTCACGGCCACTTCGTGCAGCGGCACGGTCTGGCGAAACGTGCCGCCTTCCCCCGCCGGTTGCAGCCTGGCCGCCTTGAACCAGCCCTCCACCAGATCGATGGCGCGGGCATGGCCGGGGCTGCCGGCATCGCGGCCTTCCATGGCATCGCTGCTGAGCTCGGCCGTGCGGGCCAGCCACGCGCGCGTATCGGCATCGGGCCTGGCGAGCGCCGGGGCGGCGAGCAGAAGGAGGGGCAAGAGCAGGCGCATGGCGGCAGCAGAGACCGGATGCGCCGGCCGGTCAATCCTCGCCGAACTTGTCCAGCACCAGCCCGGTCAATTTGGCCACGGCGGCTTCGGCATCCGGGCCGGTGGCGCTGATCTCGATCGTATCGCCCATCGCGGCGGCCAGCATCATCAGGCCCATGATCGATGTGCCGGTGACCGACGAACCGTCGTGGCTCACCGTCACTTCGGCATCGAAATCGGCGGCCAGCGTGACAAATTTGGCGCTGGCCCGCGCGTGCAGCCCGCGCCGGTTGGTAATGGGGACCTTTACCGGGCCGATGGCGGGGCTCAGGCTGCCTCACCCAGCATGCGGCTGGCGACCGCGATATATTTGCGCCCGGCATCCTGCGCGGCCTGCACCGCGGCTTCCACCGTGCAGGTCTTGCGCACGCTGGCCAGCTTGATCAGCATCGGCAGATTGACCCCGGCGATCACCTCCACCTGTTTGCCCAGCAGCGAAATCGCCAGATTCGATGGCGTGCCGCCGAACATGTCGGTCAGGATGATCACGCCTTCGCCCGAATTGCAGCGTT
>DAITMD010000304.1:0-2925 GCA_036835345.1 Sandarakinorhabdus sp.
TCGTTGGGAACAGCGCTTGCCATCGCCGGAGCCGCGCTCAGGCCTTGCCCAGCAGCGTTTCGATCTGCTTGCCCAGCGCCTCGGGCTTGGTGGCCGAGGCAAAGCGTTCCTGCACCTGGCCGTTCCGGTCGACCAGGAACTTGGTGAAGTTCCACTTGATCGCCTCGGTGCCCAGCAGGCCCGGCGCGGCCTTCTTCAGCCACTGGAACAGCGGGTGGGCCTTGTCGCCGTTCACATCGATCTTGGCGAACAACGGGAAATCGACATCATAGGTCAGCTTGCAGAAATTGGCGATTTCGGCGGCATCCCCCGGTTCCTGCGCACCGAACTGGTTGCACGGGAAGCCCAGCACGGCAAAGCCATCCGGGCCATATTTGCGGTGCAGCGCCTCCAGCCCTTCATATTGCGGCGTGAACCCGCATTTGGAGGCGGTGTTGACGATCAGCAGCACCTTGCCTTCGAACGCTTGCAACGGAATCTCGCTGCCATCGTTCGCCCTGGCGCTGAAATCATAGACGCTGGTCATTCACTCTCCCCTTCACGGCGTGTGCACCCCCGCCAAGGCCGCCGTGAAATGCCGGCGGCACAGCGCGACATAGCGATCATTGCCACCAATCTCGGTCTGTTCGCCAGTGGTGACGGCGTGGCCGGCAGCGTCAATACGCAGATTCATCGTGGCCTTGGCACCGCAGGCGCACACCGCCTTCAATTCGGTGAGCACATCGGCAATGGCCAGCAACCACTGGCTGCCTTCGAACAAATGCCCCAGAAAATCGGTTCTGAGGCCATAGCACAGCACCGGGATGCGCAGCTCATCGGCAATCCGCGCCAATTGCCACACCTGGGCCTGGCTGAGAAACTGCGCCTCGTCGATCAGCACGCAGTGCACCGCCTGCACGCCGTGCGCGCCAGCCACTTCGCCAAACAGATCGGTTGCCGGCGCAAAGGCTTCGGCCGGTGCCGACAGCCCGATACGCGAGGCGATGACGCCCGCCCCGGCGCGATCATCGATGGCGGCGGTGAACAGCAGCGGGTTCATGCCGCGTTCCCGGTAATTGAACGCCGCCTGCAGCAGCACCGTCGATTTGCCGGCGTTCATGGAAGCATAGTAGAAATAGAGCTTGGCCACGCATCATCCATGCGCGTGGCCGCGCCCTCAGGTCAACGGCAGACGGGTGCGCGTCAGCGGTTGCCGCCGATCAGATCGCCCAGTTCGCCCAGCACGCTGCCCTCGCCGCGGTTCTGGCCGCGCCCGCTGGCCGCCTGCAACATACGTCCGGCCAGCCGGCTGAACGGCAGCGACTGGATATACACTTTCCCCGGCCCGGTGAGCCGCGCGAAGAACAGGCCTTCGCCGCCGAACAGCACACTGGTCACACCCTTCACGGTTTCGACATCGAAGGTCACCGTGGAGGTGAAGGCCGCGACACAGCCGGTATCGACATGCAGCGTCTCGCCCGGCGCCAGATTGCGTTCGATCACCGTGCCGCCCATCTGCACGAACACCCAGCCATCGCCGTCAAGCTTCTGCATGATGAAGCCTTCGCCGCCGAACAGCCCGGTGAGCATGCGGCGCTGAAAGGCGATGCCGATGGAAACGCCCTTGGCCGCCGCCAGGAACGCGTCCTTCTGGCAGATCAGGGTGCCGCCCACGCTGTCCAGCTTGATCGGCAGGATATGACCGGGCGTCGGGCTGGCAAACGCCACACGCGCCTTGCCCTGGCCATTGTGCGTGAAAACGGTGGTAAAGATATTCTCGCCGGTCAGCACACGCTTGCCCGCGCCGATTAGCGCCCCCATGAAGCCGCCGCTTTGCCCGCCGCCATCGCCGAACACGGTGGTCATGCCTACAGCGGCATCTTTCCACACCATGGCACCGGCTTCCGCCACCGCGCTTTCGCCGGGGTCCAGCTCGATCTCGACAAATTGCAGTTCGTGGCCTTTGATCTCGAAATCGATATCGTCGGCAATGCTGCTGGATCGGCTGTGGTGCCAGGGGCTGGCCATCGTCTTTGCTCCTCAGTTGACCAGCCCGATGTAGGAGCAGTGTATTGTCTTGCCAAGACGGGGCGGCCGCGGCTTGCGTCTGGCCAAACCGCCGCTAACAGGAACGGCATGTTTGCAAAGACTGCGCCCGCCCTGTTCGTGTTGATCGCCGCCCTTCCGGCCATGGCAGCAGAGGCGGAGGATGCGCTGATCACTGTCACCGGCGTTACCGGCAAGGGCCTGAAGGATCTGCCCGGCGATGCGGCGCTTTCGCTGGTGGTCATCGATCGGGATCGCATCCTGAACAGCGGGTCCAACCGGCTGGAATCGGTGCTGGCCGATATTGCCGGCCAGCAGCAGTTCCGCCGCTCCGACAGCCGTTCCGCCAACGCCACCTCGCAGGGCATCACCCTGCGCGGGCTGGGCGGCAATGCCTCGTCGCGGGCGCTGCTGGTGATGGACGGGGTGCCGCAGGCCGATCCGTTCGGCGGCTGGGTGGCGTTTCCGGCCTTTGCCACCGGGCGGCTGGATCGGATCCGCATCACCCGCGGCGGCGGATCAGGCTATTGGGGTCCCGGCGCGCTGGCCGGCACCATCGAACTGGAAACGGTCGGCGGCGCGGCGCTCACGCCGTTCACAGGCACCATCGCCCATGGCAGCCGGCAGAGCCTGGACGCGCAAGCCTCGCTGGGCCTGAAGCGCGACGGCGGCTTTGCCATGCTGTCGGCCGCTTATGGGCGCGGTGATGGTTTCATTCCCATCACGGCGCGCAGCCGCGGGCCGGTGGACCGCGCCGCACCCTATGAACAGGCCAGCGCCAATCTGCGCGTGGTGGTGCAGCTGGCGCCCGATACCGAAGCACAGGTGACGGCGACCGGCTTCACTGACAGCCGGGAACGCGGTTTCGATTTTTCGCGCAACACATCCGAAGGCATGGAT
>DAITMD010000305.1:0-2910 GCA_036835345.1 Sandarakinorhabdus sp.
CCCACCACCTTGCAGCCCAGCGCCTTGGCAATCTGCACCACCACGCTGCCGGTGGCGCCGGCCGCGCCCGACACCAGCACCGTGTCGCCGGCCAGCGGCTTGCCGATTTCGGTCAGGCCGAACCACGCCGTCAGCCCGGTCACGCCAAACACGCCCAGCGCCTGTTCAGGCGTGATGCCGGCGCGCAATTTCGTCACCGGGCCGGTTTCGGTGGTTCCGTCCGACAGGGCATGTTCCTGCCAGCCGAACGTGCCCTGCACCCGGTCGCCCACGGCAAAGCCAGGATGCCGGCTGGCCATCACTTCGCCGATGCCGCCGGCGCGCACCACGCCGCCGATCGGCACGGCGGGCAGATAGGTATCGCCGCCCAGCCAGCCGCGCTGGGTGGGATCAAAGCTGAAGTGCGTCATCCGGACCAGAAACTGCCCGTCGCCCACCTCGGGCAGCGGCTGGCTCACCAGTTCGAAATCACTGTCCTGCATGGCGCCGTGCGGGCGCGATTTCAGCAGCCATTTGCGCGTCGTCGTCATTTGAACAATCCTCCCAGCAGCCCGCGCACCAGCTTCTGGCCCATGGTACCGCCCAGTTGCCGGCCAATGCTGCTGGCCGCCGATGTCACCGCCGATTGCACCGCCTTCTGCGTGGCAGTGGGCCGCGCCGCCGCCCGCGCCTTGGCCACTTCGATCTGCGCCTGCTGCCGCTGCCGCTGTGCGTCCAGCCGCGCCGCTTCCTTCGCCGCCTGCGCGTCCAGCTTGGCCTGCAGCGCCGCCTGCTTCTCTGCCTCGGCCTGCGCGCCGCGCTGCTCGCGCTCGGCGATGAGCAGCTCATAAGCGGACTCGCGGTCCATCACCTCTTCATATTTGCCGGCAAACGGCGAGGCGTTGATCACGTCCATGCGCTCCCCGGCGGTGATCGGCCCCACCCGGCTGCGCGGCGGGCCAACGCGGGTGCGCTCCACCGGCGATGGCGCGCCGTCGGGCATCAGCGTCGATACCAGCGCCTCGCCCACCTTCATTTCGGTGATCACCGCTGCCACATTCAGGCGCGGGTTGGGCCGGAATGTCTCGGCCGCGCTCTTGATGGCGCGGGCGTCGCGCGGCGTGAAGGCGCGCAGCGCGTGCTGCACCCGGTTGCCCAATTGCCCCGCCACCTTTTCCGGGATGTCGATCGGGTTCTGCGTCACGAAATAGACACCCACCCCCTTCGACCGGATCAGCCGCACCACCTGCTCCACCTTGTCCATCAACGCCGCCGGCGCCTCGTCGAACAGCAGGTGGGCCTCATCGAAAAAGAACACCAGCTTGGGCTTGTCAGGGTCACCCACTTCCGGAAGCGTCTCGAACAGTTCGGACAGCAGCCACAACAGGAAGGTCGCATAAAGCCGCGGGCTGTTCATCAGCTTGTCGGCGGCCAGGATGTTCACCCGGCCGCGGCCCTTGGCATCCAGCGCGATGAAATCGCTGATGTCGAACGCCGGCTCGCCAAAGAAGGCCGCGCCGCCCTGGCTTTCCAGCGTGAGCAGCTGGCGCTGGATGCTGCCCACGCTGGCCTTGGTGACATTGCCATATTGGCTGGAAAGCTCGCCGGCATGATCGGCACACCACGCCAGCATCGCCTGCAGATCCTTCAGGTCCAGCAGCAGCAGGTCATGCTCGTCGGCATAGCGGAAGGCGATGGCCAGCACGCCTTCCTGCGTATCGTTCAGGCCCATCAGCCGCGCCAGCAGCAGCGGGCCCATTTCGGAAATGGTGGTGCGGATGGGGTGGCCCTGCTCGCCGAACAAGTCCCAGAACACCACCGGCATGGCTTCATAATCATAATCGTCCATCTTCAGCTCGGCCGCGCGCTTGCCGGTCCAGCCGGCGGCTTCGCTGCCGGCGCGGGCCATGCCGGCCAGATCGCCCTTCACGTCGGACAGGAACACCGGCACCCCGGCCCTGGCAAAACCCTCCGCCAGCCCCTGCAGCGTCACGGTCTTGCCGGTGCCGGTGGCCCCGGCAATCAGCCCGTGGCGGTTGGCGCGTTTCAATACCAGCGACTGCGGTGAATCCTGATCCGACAGGCCGATGAACAAATTATCCGTCACGCGTCTCTCCTCTGCCCGGCAGTTTCAGCCCGGCGCACCCGAAACGTCCAGCCGGAAAATGTCAGGGCGGGCATAATGGCCGCTGGCATCGAAATCGAACCGCGCGCGCACGATATCGGCCAGGTCAACCTCGGCCACGATCAGCCCCTCGCTGCCCCGCAGCGGCCCGGCCAGCACGTCCCCCATCGGCGACACGATCAGGCTGCCGCCGGCAATCAGCGGCGCATCGGCGGCGCGGTCGATCAGGGTGATGGCCTCTCCCAGCGCGCTCTGCAGCGGCGGCAGCCACTGGCAGGCGCTCACCACGAAGCAGCGGCCTTCGTGGGCGATGTGGCGCATCGCCGTCTCCCACTGCGGCCGTTCATCCACCGTGGGCGCGGCCCAGATGGTCACGCCCTGCCCATACAGCGCGCTGCGGAACTGCGGCATGAAATTCTCCCAGCAGATCACTGCGCCGATGCGGCCTGCCGGGCTGGCAAAGCTCACCACATCCTCAGGCCCGCCCTGCCCCCAGATCATGCGCTCCGCCGCCGTTGGCATCAGCTTGCGGCGATAGCCGGCAAGCTGGCCCTCCGGCGAAACATGCAGCGCCGCGCACATCAGCGTGGCGCCCTGCCGGAGTATAGCCCCGCAGATGATCGTGCAATTCAGCCCCGCCGCCAGTTCGCCAAGCGCCGCCACCTCCGGGCCATCAATCTCGATTGCCTGCTGCCAATAGCGCCGGAACGCCTCGCGCCCGGCTGGCGTGCGATAGCCCAGCCGCACACCGAAATCCGCGCCCTTGGGATATCCGCCCAGCAGCGCTTCGGGCAGCACCAGCAGAT
>DAITMD010000306.1:0-2903 GCA_036835345.1 Sandarakinorhabdus sp.
GCGTGCTGCTGCTGATCTCCCCGCTGCTGAGGAAACTGATGCACGGGGTGAAATAAGGGCTATCCGCCGCGCCCCTTAAGGCCCAGACTTGGGCTTCAAGGGGAATGACGAATGCGGACGGGAGTGTTGCTGGCGGTTGCCGGCCTGGCGTTTTCAGTATCGGCGATTGCCAAGGACAAAGACAAGGAAGCCACCCCGCCCGACATTGTCCGCATCGGCAAAGACCCGTGGCCCAGCCAGTATAATCCCTACCCCGGCCAGACCACCGTGATCCGCGGCGCCACCATCTATGACGGGGCGGGGCGCAAGCTGGAAAGCGCCATGATCCGCATTGAAGGCGGCAAGGTGGCGGAAATCGGTGCCAGCGTGGCCATGCCCGAAGGCAGCCGCCTGATCGAAGCGCCCGGCAAATATGTGACCGCCGGCATCATCGACATTCACAGCCATTTGGGCGTCTATCCCAGTCCCGGCGTGCAGGCGCACAGCGATGGCAACGAAGCCACCAGCCCGGCCCGCCCGGAAGTATGGGCCGAACACAGCGTCTGGCCGCAGGATCCTGGCTTTGCGCGGGCGCTGGCCGGCGGCATCACTGCGCTGCATGCCCTGCCGGGATCGGCCAATCTGTTCGGCGGGCGCGGCGTCACGCTGAAGCCGGTTTACGGCCGCAGTGTGCAGGAAATGAAATATCCAGGCGCGCCCTACAGCCTGAAAATGGCCTGCGGGGAAAACCCCAAGCGGGTGTACGGCAGCCGCAATCAGCTGCCCTCCACCCGCATGGGCAACATCGCCTATGCCCGGCAATTATGGTCGGACGCGGCCATCTACAAGCGCAAGTGGGATGATTACACCAAACGGGCCGAAGCCGGCACGGCCAAGCCCGGCGATGCGCCGCGCCGCGAACTGAACCTGGATACGCTGGCCGGGGTGCTGTCGGGCGAGATACTGGTGCAGAACCACTGCTACCGCGCCGATGAAATGGCCAACGTCATCAGCATGGCGCGTGAGTTCAACTACAAGGTGACCGCCTTCCACCATGCGGTGGAGAGCTACAAGATTGCCGATATGCTGAAGGCCGAGGGCATCTGTTCGGCGATGTGGGCCGATTGGTATGGCTTCAAGATGGAAAGCTATGACGGGATCCGCGAGAATATCGCGCTGGTGGATGGCGCCGGGGCCTGCGCCATCGTGCACAGCGATGATGAAAACGGCATCCAGCGGCTGAATCAGGAAGCCGCCAAGGCGATCGCCGCCGGCCGCCGGCTGGGCATGACGATCACGCCTGAACACGCCTGGACGTGGCTCAGCCTCAATCCCGCGAAGGGGCTGGGCATCGGGGCGCGCACCGGCAGCCTGGAACCCGGCAAGGCCGCCGATGTGGTGTTGTGGTCGGCCGAACCGTTCAGCGTGATGGCGCGGCCCACCCATGTGTGGATCGATGGCGCGCTGATGTACGATTGGGGCGATCCGAAACGCCGGCCGACAGCCGATTTCGAACTGGGCCAACCGGGCGCGGGAGACGTGAAATGAAGGCCCTTCTGCTGTTCACGGCGGCGCTTGCTGCCGCACCGGCGCTGGCCGCGCCCGTCGCCATCACCGGGGCCACCGCCCACACGGCTCGCGGAGAGGAGGTGATCGAAAACGCCACCATCATCATCGATGGCGGCCGCATCACTGCCATCGGCCGCGGCCTGCCGGTGCCCGCCGGCGCGCAGGTGATCGAGGCGAGGGGTCAGCCGGTCACACCCGGCATCATCGCCGTGCCCAGCGATCTGGGCCTGACCGAAGTGGGCGGCGTGCGCGAGACCAATGATGGCACCGCCCGCACCTCGCCATGGTCGGCCGCGCTGGACATGGCGAGC
Source organism: Sandarakinorhabdus sp. (assembly GCA_036835345.1). Taxonomy (GTDB): domain Bacteria; phylum Pseudomonadota; class Alphaproteobacteria; order Sphingomonadales; family Sphingomonadaceae; genus Sandarakinorhabdus. The sequence continues at coordinate 1,860 of DAITMD010000306.1, forward strand.
GCGATCAATCCGGCCTCCCTGCATTTTTCCATTTACCGCATGGCCGGTGTCACCCGCGCGGCTGCCGCGCCGGAAGCGGGCGCAGCGATCTTTGGCGGGCAGGGCGCGCTGATCAGCCTGGCGGCGGATGCGCCCACCGTCACGCGGGCGCGCGCCTTTCAGTATGTGGAGATGGGGGAAGCCGGTGCACGGCTGGCCGGCGGTTCACGGCCGGCGGCCCATGCCCAATTGATCAGCCTGCTGGATGCCGCCAAACGGCTGGCTGCCAATCCGGCGGCTTCGGTGGGCGGCGAGGATTCCGGATCGCTGGCCAAGCGCCGGGATGTGGAGGCGCTGCTGCCGGTGATCAGCGGGCAGCAGCTGCTGATGGTGCACGCCGAACGCGCCAGCGACATATTGGAAGCGCTGAAGCTGAAGGCACGCTATCCGGCGCTGCGGCCGGTGCTGGTGGGTGCGCGCGAGGCCTGGCTGGTGGCCGCGCAGATTGCCCGCGCCGGTGTGCCGGTGATCACCCACAGCCTTTATGATCTGCCCGATGATTTCGAAGGGCTGGCGGCATCGCGCAACAATGCCGGCATTTTGCAGGCAGCGGGCGTGACGGTGGTGCTAGGGCCGCTCAGCGGGATTGGCGGCACCACGCCGGTCAACCTGCCCGGCTATGCCGGCAATGCGGTGGCGCAGGGCACCATCCCCGGCGGCAAGGGGCTGACACGCGGCCAGGCGCTGGCCAGCATCACCGCCAATCCGGCGCGGGTGCTGGGGCTGGCCGATACCGGCACGCTGGCCGTGGGCAAACGCGCCGATATCGTGCTGTGGGATGGCGATCCGCTGGAACTCACCTCCACGCCCACCATGGTGTGGATCGATGGTGCGGCCCAGCCGATGACCAGCCGGCAGACCCTGCTGGCGCAGCGTTACAAAAGCCTTGGCCGCACCGATTTGCCGCTGCAATATCCAAGATAGGCGGCGCGCGAGGGTGATCGCCTGAACTGGGAGCCTTGCCGTGCCGGATCTGTTGCTGCTGGGGCTGCTCACCGGCCTGTT
>DAITMD010000307.1:0-2892 GCA_036835345.1 Sandarakinorhabdus sp.
AATCGGCGGCCAGCGCGGATGGCAGGGTTCACCCGTTCACCGGCGACACGTCGATTTTCATCACGCCGGGCTATCGCTGGAAGGCGGTGGACGGACTGATCACCAATTTCCACCTGCCGCGATCCACCCTGTTCATGCTGGTCAGCGCGCTGATGGGGCTGGACGTGATGCGAGCGGCCTATGCCCACGCGATAGAAAAGGAATATCGCTTCTACAGCTACGGTGATGGTAGCCTGCTGTTGCCATGAGTGTTGCCTTCACCAAGGAATCCGATGCCGAAGCCGTCGCGGCCGATCTGCCCGACCGCCCGATCCCCACCCACGCCAATCTGGTGACACCGCGCGGGCTGGCGCTGATCGAGGCGGAACTGGCGGCGGTGCGGGCGGCCTATGCGGCGGCGCAGGCCGGCGGGGCGATCGGTGCCGACCGCACCGCGATGGCGCGCGCCACCCGCGATCTGCGCTATTGGTCGGCCCGCCGCGCCTCGGCACAATTGATCGAAGCGCGGGCCGACGCTGGCCAGATCGGCTTTGGCAGCACCGTCACGCTGGAACGTGCGGATGGCCGCGTGCAGAGCTGGGCCATCGTTGGCGATGACGAGGCAGACCCGGCGGCAGGCAGCGTGTCTTACGTCTCGCCGCTGGCGCGCGCGGTGATGGGCCGGGCAGCGGGCGATGTCGTGATGCTGGCGGGCCAGGAGGTGGAGATCATCGCCGTAGGGTAAACGCCCGCCTGTTGCCCGGCCGCACAATCGCGCTAGATGATCCGCAACTGCCAAATGGGGGCCACCATCGTTACGCCGACGTCCTTGCAAGCCGGGCCGCGCCCGCCGCTCTATGCCCAGCTTTATGTGCAGGTGCTGGCCGCCATCATTGCTGGCGGCCTGATCGGGCATTTCGCACCCGAAACCGGCGTGGCGCTGAAGCCGCTGGGCGATGCGTTCATCAAACTGGTGAAGATGATCATCGCGCCGGTGATCTTCCTCACCATCGTCACCGGCATCGCCGGCATGCAGGGGCTGGGCAGTGTTGGCCGGGTGGCGGGCAAGGCCTTTGCCTATTTCCTGTTCTTCTCCACCATCGCACTGATGATCGGGCTCATCGTGGCCAATGTCGTGCAGCCCGGCGCCGGCATGAACATCGATCCCGCCACGCTGGAGACCAGCGCGGTCGATGATTATGTGAAGAAGGCCAAAGATCAGACCATCACCGCGTTCCTGCTGGGCATCATCCCGGAAACCGTAGCGGGTGCCTTTGTGGACGGCAATCTGCTGCAGGTGCTGTTCTTTGCCATCAGCTTCGGCATCGCGCTGGCATCAAGCGGTGAGGCGGCGCGGCCGGTGCTGCGGCTGCTGGAGGCGCTGGGCGCGGCGTTTTTCCGGCTGGTGGCGATCTTCATGCGGGCTGCACCGATCGGGGCGTTCGGGGCGTTCGCCTTCACCATCGGCAAATATGGCATCGCCTCCATCGCCAATCTGGCGGCGCTGGTGGCCACTTTCTATGTCACCTCGCTGCTGTTCGTCATCGTGGTGCTGGGGTTGGTGGCGCGCGGCGCGGGCTTTTCGATCTTCACGCTGATCCGCTATCTGAAGGCGGAACTGCTGCTGGTGCTGGGCACGTCCAGTTCTGAATCCGCCTTGCCCAGCCTGATGGACAAGCTGGAACGCGCCGGCTGCCCAAGGCCGATTGTGGGCCTGGTGGTGCCCACCGGTTACAGCTTCAATCTGGATGGCACCAATATCTATATGACGCTGGCGGCCCTGTTCATCGCGCAGGCCACCGGCATCGAACTTACACTGGGCGATCAGCTGCTGCTGCTGGGGGTGGCGATGCTCAGCAGCAAGGGCGCCGCCGGCGTCACCGGGGCAGGGTTCATCACGCTGGCGGCGACGCTGTCGATCCTGCCCAGCGTGCCGATTGCCGGCATGGCGCTGATCCTGGGCATTGATCGCTTCATGTCGGAATGCCGGGCGCTGACCAATTTCATCGGCAATGCCGTGGCCACGTTCGTCGTCTCGCGCTGGGAAGGCGCCATCGATGAAACGCGGTTCAACGCGGTGTTCCGGGATCATGATTTTGGGGCCGTGGGGGCCGTGCCCGGGCCGGAAGCCGATCCGGATTAGACCGGATCGTTGCGCGCCTGGGTCGGGTCCAGCACCGTGTCCACCGCCGCATCGGCCAGGCCAGGGTGATCGCTGCTGAAATGCAGCCCGCGGCTTTCGCGGCGGGCGCGGGCGGATCGCACGATCAGGCCAGCCACCGTCACCAGATTCCTCAGCTCGATCAGATCGGCAGTCACGCGGAAATTGCCGTAATAATCCTGCACTTCCTTGCGCAGCGTCTTCACGCGGTGGGCGGCGCGTTCCAGCCGTTTGTCGGTTCGCACGATGCCGACATAATCCCACATGGTGCGCCGCAACTCGTCCCAATTATGGGCAATCACCACTTCCTCGTCGCTGTCGGTCACCCGGCTTTCGTCCCATGGGCGAATGGCCGGCGGCGGCGGCGGCGGTGTGGTGGCCACGATATCGTCGGCCACGGCCTGCCCGAACACCAGACATTCCAGCAGCGAATTGGACGCCAGCCGGTTGGCCCCGTGCAGCCCGCTTTGCGTCACTTCGCCGGCCGCCCACAGGCCCGGCACGTCGGTGCGGCCGTTCAGATCCACCATCACCCCGCCGCAGCTGTAATGCGCTGCCGGCACCACTGGTATCGGCTGCACGGTGCAATCGATGTCCAGCTCCAGAAGGCGGGCGTGGATGGTCGGGAAATGCTGGCGCACGAAATCCGCGCCCAGGTGCGTCAGGTCCAGCAGCACGTGATCCAGGCCCAGCCGCTTCATTTCGGCATCGATGGCGCGCGCCACCACGTCGCGCGGTGCCAGTTCCAGCCG
>DAITMD010000308.1:0-2879 GCA_036835345.1 Sandarakinorhabdus sp.
AGCGTTCGTACCAGGGCGACAGGAAATGGTCGTAACGACAAATGCTCGCCTGCATTGACCCTCTCCTTTTCCGGCGGTACGCCGCTGCTATACCCGCCGCTTTCCGTCAGGCTGAACAGGAACGCTGGTAGACTTCAACAGTTTTGTGCACCGTCTGCGTCCAGCAATATTGCCGGCACTGCATCAGCCCGGCACGGCCGGCAGCCGCGCGCCAGGCCTCGTCCTCCAGACCCACAGCCAGATGTTCGGCAAAATCCGCAATGTCATCCGGATTGACGACCCGCGCGGCCCCATTTGTGATCTCGATCAGGCAGGCGGCATCGCCAACGATGGTGGGCACGCCGTGGGCCATCGCCTCCACCGGCGGCAGGCCAAAGCCTTCATAGCGCGATGGATAAACAAACAAGCGCGCGCCGGCATAGAGCGCGGCCAGCACATCATCCGCAACGAAATCCAGCCGCTTAACCCAGCCCTGCGCCTGCGCCGCGGTAATGGCTTCGTTCAACTGTTCGTTGCGCCATCCGCCGGCGCCGGCCAACACCAGCGGCAGGGCGCGCCGCAGCGCCGGCGGCAGCAGCGCATAGGCCGCCACCAGCCGATCGATGCGCTTGCGCGGTTCAAAGGTGCTGACACACAGGCAATAACTGCCTGCAACCAGCCCCGCCGGCAGCAGCGCCGCAGCAATATCAACAGGTGGCCGCACGCCCAGCGGCACGGCGTGGATGCGCTGCGGTGCGATCCCCAGATGACTGATGATTTCGCTGCGCACCGTCTCGCTGTCGGTGATGATCGCTGCGGCGCGTGCCAGGCTGTGCGGCAGCCGCCGCTCAAAATCGCGCACCCGTTCGATCGGATGGGTTTCCGGATACAGCAGCACCGACAGATCGTGCACGGTGATCACGCCGCCTTCCGCCCAATCGGGCAGGAAATAATTCGGCCCGTGCACCAGCGCGTCCGCCAGGCGCCGCTGTTGCCGCCAGCCATCGATGCGGCGGCGCCAGCGCGGCCGGCGCGGCGGCTGCCAGCCATCGTGCAGCCGCGCTTCGGCATCGGCCAGAAATTCGCCGCCCACAAAGGGGTGAACCGCACCGATTTCGGCATGGCCGGGCAGGCCGCGCACCAGTTCCAGACAATATCGGCCGATGCCGGTAAGGCGCGGGCCAAGCGCATCCACCGACAGCGCCACGTCGATAAGATCAGCCATCCAGCATCCAGGCGATGGTATCATCCAAAGGCGGCATCGCCAGCGGGCCGATCACGGCTTCCAATGCGGCGCGGCTGCCGCACAGGCTCTTCACCTCGTCGGCCCGAACGAAGGCGGGATTGACGCGCACCCCCATCGCGTGGCCAGAGGCAGCCGCCACCATGGCCAGCACGTCGGCAAGGCTGCGCGCAACACCCGAACACACATTGAACAGCCCGCCCACCGCCGCCGGCGCCTCCAGCAGCCGGGCATAGGCATCGACGACGGCGCGCACATCGGAAAAATCGCGCGCCACATCAATATTGCCCAGCTCGATCGTCTCCGCCCGGCGGCGGGAATGGGCGATGATCTTGGGAATCAGGAACTGCTCCCCCTGCCCGCGCCCGGTATAGTTGAACGGGCGCACGGTGATGATCGGCAGGCGATCGGCATAGAGCCGGGCCAGCATCTCGCAGGCCGCCTTCGTCACCCCATAATCATTGGCCGGGGCCGGCGGCATATCCTCCGTCAGCACTCCGGCGCGGGCATTGCCATACACGTTGGCGCTGCTGGCGATCAGCACGGCATCGGGTCGGCGCGCGGCGCTGCTCAGCGCCTGCAGCAGATTGCGCGTGCCCAAAATGTTGGTGGCATAAAGCTCTGCCGCATCGCCGTGCGCGACAAAGGCGATGGCGGCCAGATGCACCACGCGCTCCGGCTGCACCGCCGCCACCACCCGTTCCAGCGCCGCCAGATCGCGCAGATCGGCCACCTCGGCCCCGGCCAGCAGCGCCGGCGGCGCACCGGCATCGTGCATCAGGCCGAACAGCTCATGCCCGTCCCGCGCCAGCCGGTCCAGCAGATGCAGCCCGGTAAAGCCGCCGGCGCCCGTGACAAGGATGCGTGCCACCGGACGATCAGAAGGAGAAGCCGGCGCGGTTGCGGTGCAGATCGGCCTCCACCATCATCCGGCACAGCTCTTCCAGCGTGGTGGCCGGCTCCCAGCCCAGATCGGCCTTCGCCTTGGCCGGATCGCCGATCAGCAGCTCCACCTCCGCCGGGCGATAGAACTGCGGGTTGATCCGCATCACCGTGCGCCCGTTGGCGGTATCGACAGCCGTCTCACCCTCGGCATTGCCCTTGAACTCCACCGTGATGCCCGCCGCCTTGAACGCCATGGCCACAAAATCGCGCACCGTTTCGGTGCGGTTGGTGGCCAGCACGAACGTATCGGGCACATCGGCCTGCAGCATCCGCCACATGCCCTCCACATATTCCTTGGCATAGCCCCAGTCGCGCTTGGCATCCAGATTGCCCAGTTCCAGGCAATCCAGCTTGCCCAACGCAATCTTGGCCACTGAATCAGTGATCTTGCGGGTCACGAACTCGCGGCCGCGCAGCGGGCTTTCATGGTTGAACAAGATGCCGCTGCACCCGAAAATATCATAGCTTTCCCGATAATTGACCGTAATCCAGTGGGCATAGAGCTTGGCCACGCCATAAGGGCTGCGCGGATAGAAAGGCGTGGTTTCCACCTGCGGAATGGCCTGCACCTTGCCAAACATTTCCGATGTGCTGGCCTGATAGAAACGGATCTTCGGGTTGACGATCCGGATCGCCTCCAGAAGATTGAGCGGGCCAATGCCGGTGATTTCCGCCGTGGTCACCGGCTGATCGAACGACACGCCCACGAAAC
>DAITMD010000309.1:0-541 GCA_036835345.1 Sandarakinorhabdus sp.
AGGCCGGCGTCACCGTGGCCGAATCCGCACGCGGGCCGGCGGATGCCGCGCGCAGCGAAGCCCATGCCGCGCTGGCCGCCGCCCGCGCCACGCTGGCCAGTCTTGAGGCGGAAAGCAGCGCGCTGGCGCGGCGATTGGCGGCCGACAGCGGCAAGGGCCCGCGCATCGGTGACGCGCTGGTGGCGGCTGCCGGTCATGAGGCCGCGCTGGCCGCCGCGCTGGGGGAGGATATCGACGCCGGCCCGGCAGCCTCGCAGGCACCGCGCCGCTTTGCCGGCAGCACCGGCGCCGCCGATCCGGCGCTGCCCGCCGGGGTGCAGGCGCTGGCCGATCATGTGCGGGCACCGCCTGAACTGGCGCGGCGGCTGGCGCAGGTGGGCGTGGTGGAGGCTGCGCCGTCGCCGGAACTGCTGGCCGCGCTGCTGCCGGGCCAGCGGCTGGTCAGCCGGGACGGCAAATTGTGGCGCTGGGACGGGCTGGTGGATGCAGGCGGGCGTAGCGATGCCGCCGCTGCCCGCCTGCGCGCCCGCCGCCGCGCCGC
>DAITMD010000309.1:551-2868 GCA_036835345.1 Sandarakinorhabdus sp.
GGAACAGGCCGGCGCCGCCGCTGCGGTGACGGCCGCGCAGGCCGCCGCCAGTGCGGCCGATGCGGCAGCGGCAGCAGCGGCGGCGGACGAACGCACCGCCCGGCAGGCGCGCGATGCCGCCGGCCGCGCGCTGGCCGAGGCGCGCGGCCGGCTGGCGCAGGCCGAAACCGCGGCGGCCCGGCAGGCCGGGGAGGCCGCCAGCCTGACCACCGCTGCGGCCGAGGCCGAGGCGCAGGCAGCGCGGCTGGCGGCAGAGGCGGCAGCGGCGCGCGATTCGGTGCCGGATGCGGCCTTGTTGGACGAATTGGCCGCCGTGTTGGACGGGCAGCGCCAGGGTGCCGCCGCCGCACGCGATGCGCTGAGCGCTGCCCGGGCCGCGCGGGACACGCAGCGCCGCGAACTGGACACGGCGGGCCAGCGCCGGGCCACCATCGCCAGCGAACAGGCCGATTGGCAGCGCCGCGCCGCGCAAAGCAGCGGCCAGCGGGAGGAATTGAACAGCCGCCGGGCCGCCGCCGAAGCCGAACGCGCGGCGCTGGCCGCCCGCAGCGCCGAACTGGCCGAAGAAACCGCCAGCCTGGCCAGCCGCGCCGCCGCCGCCGATGCCGCCCGCAGTGCCGCCGCCGACATATTGTCCAAGGCAGAACAGGCGCTTGAGGCGATCAGCAGCCGCGCCCGCAGTGCCGAGGCCGAGGTGGCCGAAGCCCGCGAACTGCGCGTTGGTCTGCGCGCCGAAGCCGAACATCAGGACAGCGCCCGGCTGGAGGTTGAACGCCACTGCGGCGAACGCTTCCAGTGCCCGCCGCCGCTGCTGCCCGGCCGCTTCGGATTCGCTGCCGAACCGGGCGATGCCGGGGCGCTGGCGGCCGAACTCGATAGCCTGGTGGCGAGCCGCGAACAGCTTGGCCCGGTCAATCTGCGGGCCGACATCGAACTGAAATCGCTGGAGGAACAGGCGCAGCTGACGGCAGCGGAAAAGACCGAGCTGGACACCGCCATTGCCCGGCTGCGCGGCTCCATCGGCAGCCTCAACCGCGAAGGCCGGCAGCGGCTGGCGGCGGCATTCCAGGCCGTCGATGGCCATTTCCGCACCCTGTTCGCCGAACTCTTCGGCGGCGGTGAGGCGCAGCTGGCGCTGATCGAGAGCGATGATCCGCTGGAGGCCGGCCTTGAAATCATGGCGCAGCCACCCGGCAAGAAGCTGCAATCCCTCACACTTTTGTCAGGCGGCGAACAGGCGCTTACCGCCACCGCGCTGATCTTCGCGCTGTTCCTCGCCAATCCGGCGCCGATCTGCGTGCTGGATGAAGTGGATGCGCCGCTGGACGATGCCAATGTCGAACGCTTCTGCGACCTGCTCGACCGGATGGCGGCGGAGACCAGCACCCGCTTCCTGATCGTGACGCACAACGCCGTTTCGATGAGCCGCATGCACCGCCTGTTCGGGGTCACCATGGCCGAACCGGGGGTGAGCCAGCTGGTCAGTGTCGATCTGCAGACCGCCGAGAAGCTGGTGGCGACCGCCTGAAGCGCCGCGCTGGCGATTTTGTGCAGTGCGGCATGGTTGACACTCCATGCCGGCGCCTCTAGGACGCGCGCCAAGTCTTGCCGGCACATGCTGGCCGGGCCGTCTGCCATATCTGGCAGATGTCTGGACGACAGGGATACTCGCCTTGGCCGACCGCAATGCCGATGAGGACAGCCTTGCGCGCCGCATCGCAGCAGCGCGGGCTGCCGAACCCGGCCGCAAGGACGGTGCAAAAAGGCAGGAAAACGAAGGCTGGCGAAGCGCTTCCGAATTCATCGGGGCGATGCTGGCCGGGGGCTTCATCGGCTGGTTGATCGACCGGCAGGCAGGCACCGGACCCTGGGGTCTGATACTGATGTTGCTGCTGGGGTTTGTGACGGGTCTCACCCAGTCGCTGCGCCGGCAGAAGAAACTGGATCAGCGCGAGCTGGAAGAGGACTGAGCGGCCGTGGCCAATCCGATGGAGCAGTTCAAGATCGAGCCGATCGCGCCGTTCGCGATTGGCGGAACCGATCTGGCGTTCACCAATTCATCGCTTTGGATGCTGATCGCGCTGATCTGCATCTCTGCTTTCCTGTTCATCGGCACGGCGCGGCCGGCGCTTGTGCCGGGCCGGATGCAGGCCGCCGTTGAATATCTCTATGAATTCGTGCGCGACATGCTGCGCGAGAATGTGGGCAAGGATGGCCTGAAATATGCGCCGCTGATCTTTGCGGTGTTCATCTTCGTGCTCGCCTGCAACCTGCTTGGCATGGTGCCGTTCGTGCACAGCTTCACCCCCACCAGCCA
>DAITMD010000310.1:0-2858 GCA_036835345.1 Sandarakinorhabdus sp.
GCCCAGAACCGCTTCACCGTTTGGTCAGCCCCAGATGCTTCGGGCGCAGGAACAGTGTCAGCCCGCCCAGCAGCACCAGCGCAAAGCCGGGACCTTGCCCGACAGTGCGGCTCAGCCAGACGCCGGCCACCATCACGGCCAGCCCGAAAAAGCGCGCGCCGACATAGATAAGGTAACGCTTGCGCGCTTCGGCTTTGGGCAGGATTTCATTCTCGCTCATGGCTTGTCCTTATCCGCCCCGGCCGCGCCACAGCAACAGGAACGCCAGCGCAAACTGCAATCCCGCCGCTGCCCAGAACAGCACGCTGATGATGCCATCGGCCATATCGCCGCTGCGCCGGGCCAACACCACGAACACCCCGCCGAACAATAGCGACAGCAGCGCCAGCCACCGCCCCATCCGGCGGAGCCGCGCGATCATCGCGCCGGAACCGGGATCGGGGCCGGTGTCCTCAGCCATGCAGCAGCTCGCGCAGATGCGCCGCATCCCGCGCCACCCCGTCTGCACCCGCAGCGATCAACTCGTGCGCGTCGTGATAGCCCCAGTCCACCCCGATGCTGCGCACGCCGGCGGCCTGCCCCATGGCGATATCGAACACCGTGTCACCGATCATCACGGCCTGCGCCGCATCGGCCCCGGCATCGCTCAGCGCGGCGCGCAGCATCGACGGGTGCGGCTTTGACGGGTGGCGATCGGCGGTCTGCAACGACACGAACAGCGGATGGATGCCGTGATGTTCCAGCGCCAGTTTCAGGCCGCGATCGGATTTGCCCGTCGCCACCGCCAGCTGCCAGCCATCATCCTTCATCGCATCCAGCAGGGCACGGATGCCGGGATAGAGCGGCTCCGCATCCAGCGCCCGGTCGGCACGCAGCCGCTGGAAGGCGGTCTTGTAATCCGCAGCCAGGCTGATGTGCAGCGCATCGTCGGCATCCGGCAGCAGCGCCTGCATCGCCTCCACCAGCGACAGTCCGACGATGCGGCGGGTGGCGTGCGGATCGGGCGCGGGCAGGCCGTGGCGCACGAAGCTCGATTCCATCGCCCGGATGATGTTGATCTGGCTGTCGATGAGCGTGCCATCGCAATCGAATACGGCAAGGTTCATGACCGCGCTTTAGCCTATCAGCAGCGGGAGTCGACTTTACGTATACGTCAACCTAGCGTGGCCAAATGACCGAGCCGCCGCCCCTGCTGCCCATCCCTGCCGGACAGGCCAGCACGCAGCCGCGCGATCCGGACGAGATCAAGGGCCTCACCTACCCGCTTGGCCGCTGGGTGCCGGGGCCGGGCGAGGCGGAGGAAGTGGCGCCGGGCATCTTCTGGGTGCGCATGGGGCTGCCGTTCGGGCTGGATCATATCAACCTGTGGGTGCTGGATGCCGGGGACAGTTGGGCCATCGTGGATACCGGCGTTGGCCTGCCGCAATCGAAAGCCGCGTGGGAGGTGCTGCTCAGCGGGCCATTTGCCGGCAAGCCGGTCAGCCGCGTGATCGTCACCCATTATCACCCCGATCATCTGGGCATGGCCGGCTGGCTGTGCCGCAAATTTGATGTGCCGCTGGAGATCACCCGCACCGAATATCTGCTGGCCCGCACGCTGATCCTGGATGTGCGCGATGCGCCGCCCGATGAAGCCGTGGCCTTTTCCATCCGCGCCGGCTGGAGCGAGGAACAGGTGGCGGCGATGAAGGCCAAGGCGTGGGGCAATTTCGGCAAGATCATCAGCAAGATGCCGGCCGGCTTCAAGCGGCTGCGCGATGGCGACGTGCTGACCATCGGCGCTCGGGCTTGGCAGGTGGTGGTGGGCCGCGGCCACGCGCCGGAACATGCGTGTCTGGTGAGTGACGGCCTGATGATCAGCGGCGATCAGGTGCTGCCACGCATCACCAGCAACGTGAGCGTCTATCCCACCGAACCTTATGCCGATCCGCTGGCCGACTGGCTGGACAGCATCGAGCGGCTGCGGGCCATCCCGCCAGACGTGCTGGTGCTGCCGGCGCACAACGAGCCGTTCTATGGCCTGCACACGCGGCTGGATCAGCTTGCCGCCGATCACATGGCCAAGCTGGAAAAGCTGGAAGCCTTCTGCGCCGAGCCGCGCACCGCCGTCGATTGCTTCGCCGCGCTGTTTCGGAAACCCATCGGCGAGGCGGATTACGGCCTGGCCACTGGCGAGACCGTGGCGCACCTGCACTGGCTGGAAGAACGCGGCCGGGTGCAGCGGGTGACGGATGCTGGGGGTGTGGACCGGTTCGTGCGGGGGTGAATGGCCGTTGGCCTGAATGATGGCCTTGCAACACGCGCAGCTGAGAACCGCCCTGTCACATCGTCCGCGGGTGCGCAGCTGGTGTATGATCCGAAGGTCAGGCTGTTTGAGGTAAGCAGCGGCGGGCGGGTGACGCGGCATCACACACACCACCCCGGTTCTGGCGCGCATAACCGATATTGCCAGCCTGATCGCACAAGGCGATGATGGGACCATGACAAACGCCCTGCGCCGCGCCGAAAGCATCGGCAGACCCATCGGCAGCGACGCCGCGCTCGATCACGTCACATCCTTGCTCGATCGCCACCCAAAACCCGCCAGGCGCGAACCAAGACCAAAAGGTGAATAAAGTGCACTGGCACTGTAATCCGAACGCGATTTCCGCCGCAAGCTCGGCCCAGCCAAACGCGGACCAAAGCTACGCGAGAGGCCGATGCAGGGGAGTTTGGTATAGTGTCCCCGGAATTGCCGTGGTGTCCCCGGAATTGCCGTGTCCACGGAATTGTGGTGTCCTCGGAATTGTGGCGTGTCGGTGGTGGCGCGGCGCGGCACTGGCGCTGCTGGCGCTGCTGGCCTTTGGCGGGCTGCCGGT